>QFXC01000001.1 GCA_003349885.1 endosymbiont of Galathealinum brachiosum
TGTTTTAGCAAATTTTCTCATGTCCAGAGATTGCAGAGACTGGCGTGACATAATTTGCTACAATTAGTAGGCAATCGGCAGTCATTTCATGTAAAACACGTTGAAAAACAATTTTAGGAAAATATGTTTATTGAATGAAAGTTTTTTGAAGATGTTTCTGTTTGTTGGAAATGTTCGCCCCTTGTTGGTGACCCCGTAGCAACGGTCCGCGTGTCGTGTCGCAGGGTTCGATTACAAGACGTGCAACGTGATCTCGGCGTTGGATGGCCAGTCGCCCGACATCGCGCAGGGCGTGCACGAGGGCAGGCAGGAGGACGAGATCGGCGCCGGCGACCAGGGCATCATGTTCGGCTACGCGACCGACGAGACGGGCGAGTGTATGCCGCTGACGGTCGTACTCGCACACAAGCTGAACGCTCGCATCGCCGAGCTGAGGAGGAGCGGCGAGCTGGCGTGGGCGCGACCCGACTCCAAGACACAGGTAACACTGACAGCATTGAGCAGTTGGCCAATTTGTCTTTTGTGATTTCTTAATCTACAGTTACAAAAAAAAGTAGCCATTCGTAATACAGTGGAAAAGATGTTACAATATAATGTTATCATTTTCTGGACTAGCGTTATGAACTTATCATTCATAAATGTCCCTGCTTCTCCAGCATTAAAAACTGGCTGTACGTTTTTTGCATTTTATAATGTTTGACTATTTTAGCAAAAATCGTTTAAATGTTGATACCTGAAACTCACAAAATATGATGAATCGCATAGATAAGAACAAAAAATGAGGGGAAAATGTGATTTTTGCTTGGGTTTTTCATGTTGGCTGGCTTGACACTCCCTTTGGCACGTGTTTGCATTGTATGACGGTGCGCTAGACATGTTTCTGGAGATGCACAACACAAAGACAATCGAAGACAGAACGTTGCGAAGAAATATAATTTTGTTATCCTTTGTTAGAGATTCTGTTGCGGCGTCGGCCTGTCGCTAGCGGTTGCGTGACGCGCGTGCGCGCATGTTTGCAGGTGACGTGCGAGTACCGGATGCTGAAGGGCGCGTGCATCCCGTTGCGCGTGCACACGGTGGTGATCTCTCTGCAGCACTCTGACGACATCACCGTCGACGAGCTGAGACTGAGCATCAGGGAGAACGTCATCAACAAGGTGATCCCGGCTAAGTACCTCGACGAGAACACCGTCTTCCACATCCAGCCGTCCGGACGGTTCGTCATCGGCGGACCACAGGTCAGTGTCGCTGCACGACGGTCCACCGTTAAGGTCCTCTGCTCGAGCGCGGCGAAGTTGTCACGAATCTCGGTTCTACTTTCAGCCTTTCCC
>QFXC01000002.1 GCA_003349885.1 endosymbiont of Galathealinum brachiosum
TAATCTTCTTCTGAATAAAAACTATCTTCTCTATTGTTACCCCGTTGAATAACGTGACATGGTACATCAGGTAGATACATCCTTGGCTTTCTTGGCATGACAGCTCCTTGTCATTTTGAGCATTTGAGAGAGTATTAATCTAGATGCCCACTCTGACATTGTCAATACCTAAATGATAATAATTCTCAGTTGTCACCGACCCCTTTAATTCTTTAATTACCCCCCTTTAATTCCTTTAATTCTTTTTTAATTTCAAACTATTTTTATAATTTATTTTAAATAATTATTTATGTTCAATTAATTCAATTTGATATCCATCCGGATCAACAACAAAAGCAATCAATTCATTACTGCCATTTAACGGCGTTACCTCAAGAGAAAACTCACCGCCCTTTTCTTTAATGCACCGACTCTCTTCAACTATATTTTCAACACTCACAGCAATATGCCCATAAGCATTACCCATGTTATATTCTGTTACTCCATGGTTGTAGGTTAATTCCAGAACGGCTGTATTTATTTCAGCGCCGTAACCAAGAAACACAAGTGTATAATCCTCCTCTGACTGTTCCAGTGTGCGTAATAATTTCATACCCATTATTTCTGTATAAAACTTTATCGAGTTATCTAAATCACTCACCCTTAACATCGTATGTAAAATTCTTTTCATAAACTTACCCACCTTAATTCATCAGAAATCAGGGTTGGTCAGCTAGTTTTGATAACTAACTGACCCAACTCCCTCTAATATCATTTACAAATTTCACCCTGATAACGGAGAATCACTTCCCCCTTTTCTAACTTAATCAAACCGAAACTATTAAAACCACCTCGATAACCTTCATAAGTACCTCGTGAGTCAACGATCTTATATGCAATCTCCAGCATATAAGTTTCGTCTTTACCTGGCACCGTTGTTAATGTTGCTTTATCACGTGTTCGAATAAGACCATTTTTATCATTTATAAAGAAATGCTCCATTTCCAGCACCAGACCTGTACTGGTTTTTTTCTGCCCGATAATTTCTGCACGCGCACCTGTAAAATCACCACTTAAAGCTGCAACCAGATTTGTTTCATTAATCGCTTCAGCCAGACCCATCCCACCTACTTCTTTACATAGGTTTGATGAAGCATATGACGCTGCGCTAAATGCACTTAGTATTACAACCGATAATGTTTTATTTAACATGATTTATATCCTCAATTTAAATTATTAAATATACTCAAAGTAAATACTTAAGCGTTTGAAATAGCATTACCTATTTCTTCATTGCTCATTGCTTCGCCTTCGAAGTTCCATGCACCATCAACCGCATGAACCACATTGATGTAAATATTATTTCTGGGTACTTTTCCTGCCGCCATTTCAAACATAATTTCGGTTGCTTCTTTAAAATATCCCTGCTGAAGTTCTCTGTTATTAAATGCAAACGAAGGTGTTTTCCATTCAACCCAGATCGCTGATACCTCTTCACCACCTGAATAGGTTTGAGACTTAGGTAAACTTTGAATCATTGCTGTTATATTCGATGTCATAACCTGGTTACCCGTTAACCCATGCCATTTCAGCATTGTGTTCGTCATTTCTGTAACCGCCTTTTTTTCACTTCCTTCAGGTAACGTACCTTCTGTAAAAGTAATAGTTAATGGCATAATCTTCTCCTCAGTAAAATTGACTCAGCAACAATTTGTTGAGTTTGTTTATAAACCCGCGATTAATTCATCAGGTTTAAATTCTTTAAAACCAGAACCTCTAAATAATAGACCGGTCGGTATAGTTCTTGATCAAAAAAAATGACGCCGATTCAGGAAGTCATTTTTAAATTTAAACAGGCACGCGTATAGATTTTATAGCTGGCCCCAATATACGTATAACTTCAGCATCGTTCCTGGATTTAGCAATAAGCTGTATACCCTCTATGTAACTCAACATGGCATCAGCTGTTGCCTCTTCATTAACTTCCGGCATCTCTCCATTTTTAACCGCATCTGTTACCACTCTCCTGAACGGCTCTGCTAAATCGATTAAACATTGCTCTACTTTCTTGCGTATAACCTCATCAAGAGTCGCCTGCTCCATTGCCATATTTCCGAAAGGACAACCTGGCAGGTGCCCCGTATCAGTTACAAAGCTCTTCTGCATCTCGTATAACATGTTGATGAAACTGTCTAAACGCTCCATTGGCGGAAGATTAGCTGCGATGCTTTCAGATATTAATGTCGCACCCAGATGATTACTGAATTGATCTAGTACCGCTACAGCAAGATCCTGCTTACTACCAAAAAAGTGAAAGAAGCTACCTTTCGAAACACCCGCTTCTTTACAGATTTTCGCCACCCCTACTGCCGTATAACTTTGCATATAAAACAGCGTAGCTGCGGTATCAAGTATGAGTTGCTTTGTGTCTTTATCTTTAACCATGAATAGACATTACTAGACCGGTCGGTATACGTCAAGTGAATTTTAAACTTATTTACAATTTTTATACGTATAATTACCCCCCTCTTAAAGACTCAAACACCGGATCAACTGAACTAACAACATGTTAACACCCGAATTTTTTTCAATATCAATTTCAAGCTTTATCCTTATATCTCTCGCAGAAATTGGTGACAAAAGCCAGCTGGTTTGCATGACTCTGGCGGTACGTCATCGACACTGGCCTGTAATATTAGGTGCGAGCCTTGCGTTTATAATACTCAATACACTGGCCGTTTTATTTGGCGCAAGCATCTCAAACTGGATACCAGAACAGTTAATGGCTGCTATCGTTGCTGTCTTATTTGCAGCATTTGGTATTCACTCCCTTCAAAGCAAAGAAGAAGAGAATTCAGGTGAAGATCTAAAGAAAACTGGAAGTAGTATTTTTTTTACGACATTTTTATTAATTCTTGTCGCTGAGTTTGGTGATAAAACACAAATTGCCGTTGCTGGTTTAGCAACCAGTATGTCACCTATAGCTGTCTGGATTGGCGCAACCGTTGCATTAATCATGATTTCAGCTCTTGGCGTCTGGGCCGGTCGCACCATTCTTCAGCGCTTACCTCTGTTCTGGTTACACCGAATTAGCGGCATCGTTTTTCTATTGTTTGCCGGTTTAGCTACATGGAAAGCTCTTAATCTTAGTTAGTAAAAAATGACCAGCTAACAACCGGAACTAAAATCTGACTGCTTTCTTCAAAAAAAGTCCTTACTAAGTAAAAAGAACTATAAATATAAAAAACATATAATTATCTACGCACCTGCCCCGGGTTAACACCATGAACTCGCTTAAAAGCCTTTGAAAATGCTGCTTCAGAAGAATAACCAGACACCAGTGCTACTTCAATTATAGTTTCTTTTTTATCAGCCAATGCATTCCAGGCCAGCTGCATACGCCACCATTCCAGATATTTTATAGGTGATTGATTCAATACACGTTTAAAATGCTCAGCAAAATTTGAACGTGACATTCCAATATTTGATGCCAAAGAGTCAACAGTCCATTTAGTAGATGGCTGCTCATGAATTAATGTGAGTGCTTTGCTCAGTTTAGTATCTGAAAGTGCCGCTATGATTCCTACATCCTGATCATTATCAGCAATATAAGCACGAATAGATTGAACAAAAATTATTTCAGCTAATTTATCAAAAACTATTTTTTGACCAGAATTATCTCTCTGATGTTCATTTTCAAGTATCACTAACAGGGGCTTAATCCACTGATCATTGCCCTTATGACGTCTTAGAATAATAACTTCAGGTAAGTTTTTTAATAAAGGCTCTATACCTGAATGATCAAAATACATGTGTCCACAGAAAAGCCCGGTACTTCCCTTCTTAACACCTGAGGAATAATCCAGAGGACAGACATCAATCGTTTCACTACCTGATTCTTTAGTTTTACTAAATGAATGAGCGACTTCTCTGGGAAACAACAGAATATCACCCGTAGAAGCTTTAATATGCTGAGAAGAATTATCAATATGTAACCAGCACTTTCCATGTGAAATCATATGGAAAGTAATGCCTTTGTATTCCTGATGAATAGACCAGTCACCATAATATTGGGCATTATGAAAAATAGAAGCAGAGAGACGAAATGTACTTAATAAATCACTTAATAAATCCATTAATCAATTCCAGAACAAAGACGAATTATCATATTTAGCCGATGTTTAATTATATCTATATGTTTAAATAGTTTTAACATACGTTTCTAATGAATTGTAGATTTATAATATATAAAAGCAAGCTTCTACAATATCGATACGATAAACCTCTGTAGTACTCAATAAAGACGATTAAACATAAAGCTTCGACGATCACACATAGAGCCAACCAGGTATAACTCATATTATTAAGTCTAGTTAATAAACTACATGAGGCGATACCAATGAAACACATCAATACACCATCATCCAGCAGAAAATTTAAGCGCAGTATTATTTCTGCTGCATTAATAACCATAACATCTTCATTTATTCTTCCATTAAATGCGATTGCAGATGATGGTATGGCGAAATATAACAGTAAGAATGAATTAATACGCCCATCAGGGTTTCGTGAATGGATATATGTAGGTACCCCCCTTACGCCTAATGACATGAATAATGGGAAAGCCGCTTTTCCAGAATTTCACAATGTTTACATTTCACCTGACAGCTGGAAACACTGGAAAAAAACTGGAAAATTCAAGGACGGCACAGTGATAATAAAAGAACTGGTTAGTGTTGGTAGTAAATCAGCAGCAAGTGGTAAAGGGTATTTCATGGGTGAATATCTGGGTTTAGAAGCCTTAATAAAAGACAGCAAGCGTTTCTCAAAAGAAGTGGGAAACTGGGCATTCTTTAGCTTCTCTTCACCTGACCATAAAACATTAGCTTCATCTGCCAAAGCTCAACCAGAAGCGAGCTGCAGCACCTGTCATCAGGCAAATGCCAATGATGACTTAGTGTTCACAAAGTATTACCCCGTACTTCGTGCAGGTAAAGCAACAGGTGAAAAAGCGACCGGAGGAGTAGATTCAAAATTATAATTTTTTCTTAATTTAAAAATAAGGATTTTACGGATCATTCATGTAATGATTTGTAAAATCCTGCCTTTTTAAGATAAAAAGGAGTAGATAATGAAACTAGAAACTATAAAGTTATATTTAATATTAATCGCATTAATTACAGGCTTCAGCATTGGACTTTATCTGATTATTTTATTAAATACATCAGGTCTGACACCAGAAGCCTCACCCATTTCTACTGCAGCTAATTACATGTTAGATAATCAGTGTAATAGCTGTCATTTTAATATTAAACAAAAAACAATAACAGCGGAGGATTACGCAGCGAACCATAATGATTTACACATAGAAAAAGAGTATTTAAATGCATATTTAACAGCCATTAAGGTTAGCAACAATCTGTCAGATAGAATAAAAAAAAGTAACAACTCACTAATAAAGGGAGAACAACTTGCAGAAAAGCATCGCTGCTTTACCTGTCATGGTTTATATGGTCAGGGTGGACAGGCTAACAAAGGCGCATTAAAAAACTATATACCAGGCTGGTTCGGAAACGACTTTGATCTACTTACTAATACTGGCAATCATGAAAGCATTCGTGACTGGATTAAAAACGGAACAAATAATAATTTAATTAATGAACCATTTACAGGATGGATTGCCAGATATTACCTAAATAAACAAGAAATAAAAATGCTTAAACTTTCAAATATAAACACAATAGATATCGAATTATTAGTCAATTATGTGAAAGCGATAAGAGAATACGGACCAATGGACGTAGAAACAATATTAGAATATGAAAAAGACTCTATTAAAACTAAATTAGTCAATAAAAACATAACCACGAAGTCTTTGGTTAATAACACGCCGAAAAATACACATTTTTCCATTTTTTAAAGAGAAAAACCATGATCACAAAGAAAAGCAATTTCAATGTAAGCACAACTATAAATCGTCTTGAAAATATTTTAAATAAAAAAGGAATTAAAATAGTAGCAAAAATAGATCATACTACTGCAGCTGCATCTGTCGACATGGAATTGCGCCCAACTCAATTAATAATATTTGGTAACCCAAAAATTGGCACGCCATTAATGCAACACAATCAATTAACTGGTCTTGAATTACCAATGAAAGTTTTAGCGTGGGAAGATAAAGATGGTGACACATGGGTAGGATATCACCAAACTAAAAATATCATTAATAATCTGGGAATACAATACATCCCTGAGATAACCAATAAAATATCATCAGCACTAGATAACCTGACTGATTATGCAATCAGAGACTAAACACGGTAACTATAACGCTGATCAGGCATATCAAAATTAAATTTCATTTTCAATCACAGGTTTAAAGAATAGAGATGCAAATTTTATCGCATCCATTAAATTAAATACTTCTCTATTCTCTAAATCTTCATTCAACCAGCCAGAACAAACATCCTCTCCCTTTAGAAAAACCATCTCACCACACAAACTATTCGCGCAACAACAACTACCTGAAGCACTCCCCCAGTTGATACCAAAACACAGGTCTGTAACTTCATCTAAGTTTAAAATATTAAATGCAGACTGTTTTACACAAACCCTTTCATCCGTTACATGGCATTTAGATGTAATTTCAACCGGTTTATTAAACATAGGGCTAACAGCTAAAGCATCTAATGCACACATACTGTTTAACTGATACCCGTTAACAGATAACTGATGAACACGTGACTCCATCGTAAATGGATAGGCCCCTATCGGTTCACCTATCTCATCAAACACAACCAGATCTTTCTCTTTGAAAAGCTCAATCACTTCTTCAATACTGTCAACTCGACTTATTATTTCTGCCCGATTTAAACTACGCCCAATATCAATGTATGAAAATAAAATCTCCTGATATAGCCGATTCATTAATGGAGACAACGATAACTGACTTTGTTTAAGTGGCAGAATGTTATTAAGTCTTTTAACCGCAATATTTATTTTATCTTCACGGGCAGTAGAAAACCGGCTCATATTTTAACTTCCAAACCAGAACGCCATATTTTTATCCAGAAACTCTTCATAACTCATATAATGTGAGCCATCACATGAAAAATTTAAACCCACCATTCCATTAACAACATTCAATGAAGCAGCACGTAAATAAATAGTTTCATCGGCAAAACGTAAGGCTTTAAACTGCTGAAATATCTGTGAAATTTTTTCTGGTTTTACAATGGCTTTGTCAAAATACTCCTGCTGACGATAAGCAAGACAAATATCCGGATCACTAAGCTCATCGAAATTTAATATATGATAACTATACGGATTATCAACTAACCAGAATGTGGCTCGACTACTTGAGAAATGCAATTTTGCATGAAAAATTCCTCTGGTTAAAACAAGCTCTTCCACCAGACTCAGCACATCATCAATTTGTGCATCCATTGCACTTTGTGTACGCTGCTGTGAAAACAGGCCGCTTCGAATAGCCGGGTCACCTTTTACCTGTAACCAGATTTTTTCATCTTCTGACTCTTCAACGGTATGCGGTAATTCACGCAAATCAAAATCAGCCCCCAGAAAACCGATTGCATTCCCATCTGCATCAACAATGGCCTTTACTGCAGTTAAAGATGGGCGTTTACGATTACGACTTATATACGCTTCTGACAGGTAATAATCATCACCTTTTAAAGCACGCTGTAAGTAAGGCCGTGCGATACGGTCACGGCCAACTTGCCCGTCTTTAAAACCGGTGCGGGTAACATCTTCAGTTATCTGTATGCCGTGCTGATCAACAACCCATAAATACTTACAATATTGGGCTTTACCCATTTCTGCTGTAAGCAGGGTTTCCAGCGCTTTACGGTCATCCATAATGGAAGCGCAATCCGTCGCCATTTCTGACATTGAATCAAATAGTAATTCCGCAAGCATGTTTCGCTGCTTACTAACCGTTTTCTGTAGTGTGGTTTCGTTAATCATGGCTTATTCTAACCTGATTTATTTAAGCATACCCACATCTATTCCAGAATTTCTTATATCTGTGAAGGAGCAATCAACCGTAATGATAGATTAACTCCGATTCATATGACTAAATTGAGATACGTCAATAACAACATTACAGTTAATCCACCCTTTCCATTCGCTCCCTCAGTTTAATCAGCATCTTTTGAGTTTCAGCCAGTTCTTTCAACATTTCATCATGTGAAATTGGCTGACGCAGTTTTTCAAGCTGTTCAACTTTTGCTTCTTCCAGATTATTTAATACCACCGCTATAAATAAATTAACAATGACAAACGTACCAACAAATATGAAGCTAATAAAGTATACCCAGGCCCATTCATAATGTTCCATCGCGGTGTACATTACATCTGTCCAGTCTTCCAGTGTAACCACTCGAAACAGGGTAAGCGCTGCAACTCCCAGATGCCCCCAGTGCTGAGGGTCATGAGTATGAAACAGGTGATAACCTGCAATGGCATAAACATAAAAAATAATAGACATTAACAACATCACATGTCCCATGCTGGGAATACTGCGCATAAGTGTGGAAACAATCAGGCGTAGTTTCGGCAATGTTGATATTAACCTTAACACCCTGAGCAAACGAGCTAGCCGGGCAACCATCGCCAGCTCACCTGTTGCAGGGATTAATGAAAGCACTATCACACTAAAATCAAACAGATTCCAGCCGTCACCAAAATACAGCTTCAGTCGTGGTACAACAGCGCTTATTTTTAACATTGCCTCAATAATAAACGACATCAGAATAAACTGATGAGCCAATTCAAACCAGTATCCGTATTTACTTACCAAATCAGGATCAGTTTCCAAACCAAGAATAAGTGCATTTAATAGAATCAGGGAAATGATTATTTTTTCGAAAATGGCCGACTTGACCAGTTTATATATTTCAATTTGTAACATAGGGGGTTCTAAATTAGTTGTTTCGTTAAATAGGGGTATTTTTTATCGGAAAGATGGAAGCTTTAAACGCGCTAATCACTGCTTTACCAATAGATACTTTTCGAGAATGACGAGAATTTAAAAAATATAGATAAAATGAAATTTAGATGTCTTAATTCATGTTTTTATTCAATAAAATAATTAGCGACACTGTCATCCCCGGATGCGTCCATCGAAGATACAGTGCCCCTAAAACACATTATATCTGCTTATAAATTAATCATCCCCTCCCATTACTCCAAGCAAGTGAAGCAAACTGGTAAACAGATTAAATATAGAAACATATAATGTAACCGTAGCCATAATATAATTAGTTTCACCACCATGAATTAATTCACTGGTCTGATACAAAATAAGACCCGACATTAACAACACAAACATGGCCGATACGGTTAATGATAAAGCGGGCATTTCTAAAAATACTGCCGCTAACCCGGTGAAGAAAGCCACTAGAATACCCACCATCAGAAAACCACTCATAAAACTAAAGTTTTTACGACTGCTTAATGCATAAGCCGATAGAGATAGAAAAATAATGCCGGTTGCACCCATTGCTGTCATCACTATCTGCCCACCATTAGGTAATGCAAGATAACTATTTAGAACAGGCCCCAGGGTGTATCCCATAAAACCGGTGAGAGCAAAGACAAAACCCAGACCTTTAGCACTATGACGAAATTTGGTGGTTAAAAACAACAGACCAAAATACCCACCCAATGTTAATAACAACCCCGGGTGAGGTAAATTAAGCGACATAGAAACACCCGCCACCAATGCACTGAAAAGCAAAGTCATAGACAGCAGGTTATATGTATTTCTAATAACTTTATTAGTCGCGAGCGTTGTGCTCTGGTTATAAGTTGCCGTGTTATTACTTACATCATTCACTTTATAAACCCCTGTTCATTTCATTTACTGTTTCATCAGTAACCGGTTGCTCAATTTCAAATGCTTTTGTATTCGCCTGTTTTGATAATGTGTGCTGGCGATCAATTTTACGTATCAGCGTTCTACCCGCTCGTTCAATCGCCCTGTTAATAGCAACATACATGTCAGACTCTGTATCTTCGATTACAACATCAGGCAATCCCGCAAGCACGACCTGTACATGACAATGCATATCTGATCCCCCTCGTGGACCATTAACATCAGATAACCGCATTACAATTTTCTGTATATGCTCATCACAGCAGGTTAATGTAAAACGTAATTTACGCTCAGCATGATTACGTAGAGCATCAGTCAGTGAAAAATGGCGTGCCTGTATATCAATTTGCATATAGCCCTCCTCAGAACTTGTTTTATGCCTAATATAAAACAATAATAATTTCCTTTGACAGTAAAGAAAATTCGATTAATATTGTAATTATGCTCGAAAATACCGAAGTGACTTACAGCTATGGTTAATTACAAACATCTACATTATTTCTGGGCAGTTGCCCGTGAAGGCGGCGTTGCCCGTGCCAGTGAACGCCTGCACCTGACACCTCAAACGATTAGCGGACAACTTAACGTACTAGAGAAACACCTTGGTGTAGAGCTGTTTACACGGGTTGGTCGTAATCTGGAACTAACGGAAAATGGACGACTCGTCCTGAGTTATGCCAATGAGATTTTTTCCCTTGGTAGTGAGCTTGAGGAGGTTTTACATCAGTTACCTGATGAGCGCCCCCAGTTATTTCGTGTCGGGGTGGTCGATGTATTGCCGAAGTCAATTGCCCATCAAATTTTAAAACCGGCTTTGCAAATGTCCGATCCCGTTCGCATGAACTGCCGTGAAGCCAGTTTGGATACACTATTAGCAGAACTGGCTGTACATCATCTGGATCTGGTTCTGGCTGACTGCCCTATTCCATCAACCGTCAGTACACGGGGTTTCAGTCACAAACTTGGCGAGTGCGAGGTGAGTTTCTTTGCAACAGATAAAATCATAAAAACACTCAAGGGTGACTTTCCCCAGTGTCTGGATGGCGCTCCCATGCTTTTACCCAGCAGCGGAACACAGTTACGATCGGGCATTGATAAGTGGCTGAATAAACTGCGAATTCATCCCCGTACAGTTGCCGAGTTTGACGATAGTGCATTAATGAAAGCCTTTGGAAAAGAAGGCTCCGGCATTTTCATTGCTCCGGCCGTTATTGAAAAGGAAGTAGAGTTACAGTATCAGGTTTCTTTAATTGGCAGAACGGATGAAGTTAAAGAACAATTTTATGCAATATCTGTAGAACGCAAAGTCAAACATCCAGTCGTTTGTGCCGTGATTGATGCGGCCAGTGAAAGGTTATTTATTAACCATAAATAATTAATTAGAGTTTAAAAATTATGAAAATAAGAAATATGAAGACAGGTGTTTATAACGCTCGCTGGGAAAAAAGTTTTGATAAAATTTTAACTCCATTTGATGAATTTATTCATCGCCAGACAACCAGTGGATTACTCTTAATGGCAATGGCTGTAATCGCCCTTATACTGGCAAATGGCCCATTTGCAGATGCCTATTTACATTTCATCCATACACCGGTCAGTGTTGAAGTTGGCAGCTGGTCATTAGGAATGAGCCTGCACCACTGGATTAACGATGCCCTGATGGCACTGTTTTTCTTTGTTGTCGGACTGGAATTGAAACGAGAATTACTGGTTGGAGAACTTGCAAAAATACGTAATGCCACATTACCTATTGCCGCGGCAATAGGTGGTATGGTCGTACCTGCATTAATTTATTTTGCTATCAACCCATCAGGCGATGCGGCACTTGGCTGGGGTGTTCCCATGGCTACGGATATTGCATTCGCAATCGGCGCACTCGCATTACTGGCAAGTCGGGTTCCCAAAGCATTAATTACATTTTTAGTTGCACTGGCTATTGTAGATGACCTGGGCGCTGTGCTGGTTATTGCCATATTCTACACTGAAACAATCTCAATGATGCCACTGGCAATAGCCGGTGGTATATTCCTCATGTTGATGATGTTAAATCTGGCTGGAATTCGTAAAACCACGCCTTATTTTATTCTTGCAGCATTACTCTGGTATGCATTATTACAATCCGGTGTGCATGCAACGCTGGCAGGTATTTTGGGTGCGCTCTCGGTTCCAGCAACGCCAAAATATAACCCAGAACGTTTCAGTCAACATGTTAGAGGTTTAATGCAACGCTTTGATGACAGCCACCAACCAGACAAAAGCATTATGACCAATGATGCTTTACGCTCGGTAGTACGAACACTTGAAAACGGTGTGCACAGTGTGCAGGCACCTTTACAACGCCTGGAACATGACTGGCATATGCCGGTGGCTTATTTAATTATTCCTATTTTTGCACTGGCCAATGCAGGCATACCTTTAGAAATGAGTTCACTCGGTGAAACTTTCAGTCACCCGGTAATGCTCGGTGTTTCTCTCGGACTTATTCTGGGTAAATTTATCGGTATTACAGGTGCCTGCTGGTTGGTCTTAAAAATGGGCATAGCAGAATTACCCAAGGATACTCGCTTCACTCAAATTGCCGGGGTTTCATTACTTGCAGGCATTGGTTTTACAATGTCTATCTTTGTCGCACAACTGGGTTTTTCACATAATGAAGATTTATTACTAATGGCCAAAACAGGCATTCTGTTTGCATCTTTATTAGCTGGTATTAGCGGTTATGTCTGGTTGTATCTGGTAAGTAAACCACAAGGCAACGAATCATAAACTGGAATTATTTATAATGTTTTTAAAAAGTTTAAGCTTTTTTTCTATTCGTTTTTATACTGTCTGGTTGTCGCTCTCCCCTTTATATCAATCTGGCTAAAAGCAATGATTGAACAGGGGGGAGTTTTGTAAGACGTACGACGCGCTGAAGAAGGAAAAACTGGTTATTTTAATCTGTAGAACCGGTAAGCGAACCAGACAACTATCAAGAATGCTAACTGGAAAATACGCTTACACTATAAGCACTGACTATTTTTTCCGGGTTTTCATTAGTGATTCCATCTTTTGAATTAACTCAGGGCTATCCCACTCAATTGCCGCATTAACACCAAACTTTATCTCTCCATCCAGGCCGATAACAAAGGTAGATGGATAGGTAATAACCTTCCATTGCTTCGCAAAATCACCATCATTATCCAGCAAAACAGGATATTCAACATTTACCTGTTTCATAAATCTGGCTATTTTATCTTTATCTTCAGCGTAATTAATTGAAATAAGCTCAAACGGCAAGCCATCCATTTTTTCTTTTAAGCGATTTAAAGAGGGAATTTCTTCAACACAGGGCCCGCACCAGGTCGCCCAGAAATTAACCAGTGTAATCTGATCTTTAAAATCTTTTTTAACTACCCTGTTGCCGTATACATCAGCAAGCTCAATCGCAATGGGTTTAACATTACCTTTAAACTCTTTAAGGTAAATATCAATACCCGAGCCTGATTTGCTACGTGATGACAAAGCGACTGCATTGTCAGGCACTTTATGCTTATCCAGTACTGAAAGCATCTTTACAACATTACGAGGCAAAGGGCCAGCCTGTTTCAGCATCGCTTTAGAGGGCTCTTCTTTATAAAAAAGACTCATCACTTCAGGCACATATTTAGTGTAAACAGGGTTATCATTTTTTTGCAGCAATTCCAGTAACGAATCAAACTGACCAATTGCCCCGCTACCTTTTGCCTGATAAATCATAAGGGGAATATTGGTAGAAGAAATAACCGGCATATATTCAGGCGCCATACCAAGTGAAGGAATATAAGCGTAGGTATAAGGTGAAAAAAGAATAGCCCCGACAAGATCAGCTTTCGTATTCACTCTTTTCTGCAACTGATGCGCACCGGTCAATGCGGCTAAAGCACCATAAGAATCACCCGCCAGTATAATTTTTTTGCCTGTTGTTTTATGAGCATACTCAATAACATCAGCAATAAAACGACCATCAAGCGACCTTAAAGGTTCTGCCCCTCTAAGCATAAATAACGATTCGATAATATCTGCTTGCCAGACTTCAACACCTGATTCAGATAATGACCGGGAAAATAAGGTGTGGGCTTTGCGAAAACCATATTCTGGTGGCAACCAGATAATTAAATATTTTCCATCCGCGGGAAAGGTGTTAACTAAAATTTCAGAATCATCAGCTGACGGAACACTAAGCTCATCAGCAATGCTTATTTTGCTTTGAAAAAACAAACTGATAAAAACAAAAACACCCATTAATACAACTTTATTCATAACGCCTCACATCAGGTAATACACATCATCTTAAAGTAATGTCGGCGCCTTGCCAAAGCTATTAAAACTGTCATTGAATTATTGTTATATGTAACAGTCCGGGTTACTTTATTATCTTATCAGGTATGACAGAACAGACTTTCCAGTAGTATTATAGTTCAATAATAAACTATCTCATAGGTGTTATAAACGCGCCTGTTACCAGTCGACCTTATATTCATACATTTCATGTAATACAGTGACATCAACAATATCATTACATACTGCTTCATCGAAACGATTCCAGTAGGTTGAAGCGCGTTTTATTGCCACGACAATCGGAATGGCATCTTTATTTTCCATTTTTTTGTGAAAAGACTTTAAGGTATCACAGTAATATCCATTGCAGATATCAGAGCGCAAATCCCGGCTTAATGCACAACCTGTTAATGTCTGATTGATGCATGAGTTCTCTATCGATTCTTCAGCTATATTATCGACATACATTTTTAACAGTTCTTCAGATGATACTTGCGGGTTCTCATCCATATAACGACGAATAGAAAAAACCGATAAATAGGCATGCTCCTTACCCGACGCACAGCAGCCCCCTTTACACTGCCCGCATAACCGATCACTTATTTCCTTAAGGCCGGAAACAACCTCAAATCGCTGCTCAACGATAAGGTGCTTGCTTTGAGCATCATGATGCTCATCATAAACCAGCTCAGAAGCTTGATTATATTCACCAGCCTCTTCAATTATCGATTTCAGATGACTTATATATCCAGCCCTACGCTCATCAGTCACTGGTAATGTTAGAGAGCCACCTGAAGGAATAGTTAAAAATGATACGCTGGATTCAGAAATCGCTGGATTAGCACCTAACACGGTTTCCTTAATTGTATGTAACTCCTGTAATTCTCTGGCCTGTATATCATCACGGCGTTTTTTTCTTGCTGCATCCCTCTTTCGCTGTTTCGTAATAATTTTACGATTAAACTCAAGATGTGATTGAAACATGTATTTGTTGAGTGTTGATTTCTTACTCATCACCCGCTGACATTCGGGTGATCGACATACAGAATATTTTATATCTCTGACATTAAATCCATCGAAGTTTAATACCTCAATATCACAGACTTCACATTTAGTTTTATTATTTAACGAGTGAGTAGCTAAAGACATAAACAATCCATTTCCTGTTTATTAACTATAATTTTATGTTTTATTCTATACCTGATGATCTTTTATAATATGGTTATCTGTCACATTTTTATTATTGAAATTAACCTCGTTTTTTACGATGAGTGAAATCTTTAATATCTCTGACAATTTCATTAAATGGAAAATTCGATACATCTCCATATTTCTGTTCAGCCAGATGTTTAACACCTAATACATCCGGCACCTCATCCAGCTGGTCAGACAATATTCGCTGCATTCCAAGAAGCCCACCACAACGAATTTTCATTAATTGCATGTGAGTTAAAGCCTGCTCGTGCTGGTTTAAACCCAGAATAAAGCGCGACTGCTCTTTAAAAACATCAACCAGATCATAACAATCGGAAATGTAATCATCGGCCTGTAAACAGGTCATTTTTCCGGCACAACGATCATCCAGGTTAGCGTACTGGCATTTACACCAGTTGCCAATAATGGGCTTTGAAAATGGACATAGTGTTTTAATCATAATGCAATATCAATATAACGTACCTCACTGCTCTCCTATACAGATATTGGAAAGCAGCGACATAAACACTAAAAAAGCGAGAGCCCCGAAACAGGCATTCAGTGGGTGAAAAACTATCTCGCAGCCTGCAACGCCGCAATACGTTCCTCTAAAGGCGGGTGACTCATAAACAGTTTACGAATACCACTTGCTACGCTGGCATTAATACCAAATGCTGCGAGCTGGTCCGGCATATGAGCCGGTTGATGAATACTCTGTAAACGCTGCAATGCAGCAACCATATTACCTGAGCCCGCTAAATGTGCTCCACCCGCGTCCGCTCTAAACTCTCGACGTCTGGAAAAATACATCACAATAGAACTGGCCAGAATACCAAAAACAATTTGCGCCACAATACTGGTTATGTAATAAGCAGGCCCATAACCTCTTTGTGTTTTAAACACCACTCTATCAACCAGATGGCCCACTATACGGGAGAAGAAGATAACAAACGTATTAACAATGCCCTGCACCAGCGCCAGTGTAACCATATCACCATTGGCCACATGACTTACTTCGTGAGCTAATACGGCTTCTATTTCACCCTGCTTCATATTTGCCAGTAAACCGGTACTAACCGCAACTAACGCTGCATTTTTATTCATGCCGGTAGCAAAGGCATTTACATCGGCAGAATCAAAAATAGCCACTTCAGGCATTTTGATACCGGCCTGTTGAGCCTGTCTTTCAACCGTTTGTAATAACCAGCGCTGAGTATTATCTTTTGCATCAGTAATTACCACTGCACCCATCATACGCTTGGCAGACCACTTGGACATAGCCAGAGAGATAAACGATCCAGACATACCAATAACGGTAGACATGATTAACAATGCTTCAAGGTTTAGATCAACCCCGTTTTGAGCCAGCGTAGATTCGAGACCTAACAGACTGAAAACCAGACTGATAATTATCATGATTGCGATATTTGTTAATAAAAATAGACCAATACGTAACATCTTTACCTCTAAAACTAATTAATTTTAAAACGACACATGAGCCTGAAGACTCAATATATATGACTAAATATAAGGGTTATTACAAATATTTAAAGGGGAAATTTCTGCTTACGATGTAAATTAGCGTTATAGCGTGCTTTTATATCTTGAATTAAACAACTTCAGGTATGCAACCAACAATTAATAACACATTACTAAGCCCAACAGTTTAAACTACCCCCCATGAATATACTTGAAGCCCCTCAGGGCAAATTTACATTAAATCGTTACCCAATTCGCCCCAAAGACCAACTACGCGCCTGGGATGCGGCAGATGAATTTATTTTAGTACATCTACATGAACAGGCATTACTGAACGAATCATCCAGGCCACTTATTTTAAATGATGCATTCGGCGCATTAAGTGTTTCACTTGCGCTCTACAAACCCTGCACTATTTCAGATTCATTTATTTCACATCAGGGCATTATTGAAAATGCAAAAACGAATGAGATCAATGAAGGAAACATTACACTACAGAATAATTTCCAGCCACTGCAAGGCACTTATGATCTTGTCATTATAAAAATACCGAAAAATCTGGCCATGCTCGAAGATGAGTTATACCGAATTCGTGATTATTGCGATGAAAAAACCGTTATTCTTGCCGCCGCTATGAGCAAGCACATTCATAGCTCAACACTTAAATTATTTGAGCGTATTCTAGGAACAACCACAACATCATTAGCCAGAAAAAAAGCGCGACTTGTTCACTGTAAATTCGATTCTGCACTTAAACCCGGCAAGTCACCCTATCCAACAAAATATAAAATAGATATAACCGACGAAACATTTAGTAATCATGCTAATGTTTTCTCGCGTGAAAAATTAGATCTGGGCAGCCGGTTCATGCTGGAGTTCATTCCTCAATCGACAAAGTATAGTCAGATACTCGATCTAGCCTGTGGCAATGGCGTGTTAGGTATAACTGCTGCGCACCTGAACCCAATGGCAAAAGTCAGTTTTGTAGATGAGTCTTATATGGCTGTAGAATCTGCAAAAATAAATGTTAAGCAACTCGTTGAAGATGCTTCACGATGCGACTTTAAAGTGACGGACTGTTTGCAAGGTATAGATAATAACTCACTGGATTTAATTATAAACAACCCACCCTTCCACCAGAATCATGTAGTGGGTGATTTTATTGCATGGCAAATGTTTAAAGAAGCCAAAGATAAACTTAAAACCGGCGGTGAAATTATAATCGTGGGCAATCGCCACCTTGGTTATCATATTAAATTGAAGAAACTATTCGGTCGTTGTGAAATGATTGCCAGTAATAAAAAGTTTGTTATTCTGAAAGCGGTTAAATAAATATAACTGAATTCTGTCATCTGCGAATGTTTGTGTCGGATATCTAGTGCATTAAGTCTGTATAGTCGCTGGATTTCGACAAAAGCATTCGAAAATGACGATACAAGATTAAGCTAACAGGACAGTAAGTTATATTTTACACCTTTTACGTTTCGGTTTTTTAGACGCTCTGGGTGCATTAATTTTCGCTAGATAACGTTGATGATCCTCATTATCCTCTTCCCACAATGTGCATGTTAACGTAACGCGGGGCAGTTCATCTTTGGCTGATTTTCCCTTTACATACATTATTTCATAATAACGTTGCTTCTCACACGTTAGTGTTTCAAACATCAGTCCAAAATCATTTATCGCCAGATACTCTCGCAATGCATTATGACTGGCACTGGGGCAAAAGATATAATCAACCTGTACATCAGGGTGATTTTGTTCAATGCCTGTCACTATCTCTACCGATGTCTCCCCGCCCACGCCAGCCAGTATCACAAGGTGACGTTGCTGAGCATCAAAACATAAATCGCCGGCATCAGCGGTTATTAATTCATAATTACCAATTTTGTCATTGTCCGTACAAAAAGGAGTTAACCTATTTGATAACTGCTCTATTAAGTGTGGCAACTGATCGACAAATACCAGTTTCTCACACAGGTTTTCACTAAGAATTTTAATCCCAAGATAACCATGATCACAACAACAGTCCCATATACATGGATAAGGTTTATCCTGTTGTACACGTGTTATAAATTCAAGAATGGTATTAAGGCGCGGGCCCAGGCGAGATGACGGATTCATACTTCTAAAACGGCTTCATTGATTCAGGAAAATTAATTTACGCCATTATAAGGTAATTTGAACACAGGCAAACAAATTAAGCCGAACGAATCCGACTTGATTGATGTAAAAGACGAGTTTTACTGTAACAAGTAAAGTTAACGCTTAATGATAAGGGTAATTATGCATCACAAGCAGCACTTCTTTACGTAAAATACTTTTTGGTAAAGGAGCATCAAGATGCAGGCAGACATAATTTCCCTCAGTGCGCACAACCTGCCCACCTAGCCCGAATTCTTTCCCATCTGAAAAATGAATAGTAGCCAGAAAAGAATCATCTACCATAAATTCCATATCATCTCCGGCGATAACTTTAACGCCGCACTCTGATACGTTTTCAATATCGTATTGATCATGATCCATGATAAGTTTGGGACAAACAGAATGTGGATAAGAAAGCCTGAAGTGAGAACGATTATTTTCATTTTGCATAATACTGTCCTGTATAAGCTGCTGCTGACTGTATCAATATTACGTGCGACTTACTTTAGTAATAGCACATTCAAAGTATATTGTTCTGACATTTTATATAGAATTTTTTTATGAACGAGCACTACACATATTAAATACTAATAGTAAGCTTTTCACTAAACCGGCATTTATCTACAATCAATCTCAGAACAACACAATAAACCTTTGATATATATACATATTCAATGCATTTAAGAGTAATTATAAAATCTAATTATCACTCATACTTTTCATAAACAGATCAAGTGTATCGCCTTCAACTCTGTCAATAACATATATACTTGATGTTAATACACCTTGAACAGTATCATCCTGTTCATCATAAAACCGGGTAATTAAACTCGTCAATTCATCATCAAATTCCTCAACTTCCTGCAGATAAGTTTCTGTATAACCACTATTTATTAAATATTCAATCACTCTACGTTCCTGTAAATCCTCATCAAGCCCATAATAGCGGCTCATCGCTCCTGCAAATAACGTTTTGCCATTATCAATCAGGTGAATTTCAGGCACATAATCTGTCAATTTTCCTAACTTAACATCCTCTTCATAACTTGTATCCGTTACATCAACTATTTCAATATTCACATATCGTGTTTCACCGTTATATGCGACATATTCAAAACCATCTTTAATTCCCAGATTCTTTAATGATTTTTTTAATTCTAAACAGGGACCGCAATTATCAGAAGAATATATTTTTACATCAGAAACCTGGTGCAAAGCCTCTGCTTCATTAATGTTTGCTGATAAGTCAGACATCACAGCGAATGAAGCAAAAGCAGCTATTAATGTTATTATATTTTTAAACATGGTAAACACCCATAAGTTAGTTAAATTGAGTTTTATAAATATTTATAAAACAGTTAATTAACAGGACGAGTGTTATGGAAAAACATCAGGGTATTATTTAAAAAAGATTAATATTATCCAGGTTTAAAGACCCGATAACGATCATATGCAAATATCTATATATTAACCCTGATACTTTATGAAAAAGTCAGTCTTATATAACTACTACTAGATAATTAAAGCTTAAAATATGATTGAAGTTGATAATAATTCACCACTAACTGGCTGGTCTGAAGGCGTTATAGACCTGAAACCCGGACAACCTCATATTAATGTCACTTATGCTGAAAATATTGTAATTGCATACATCATTAATCACCCTGAGCTGGACGAAGTAATCGTACAGTTTAATCCCGACAACCAGCAAGATGATATTATTAGAGAATTAATAAAAGGACAGAAAAGACTACTAGACTGTTTGTTTAATAGAGAAATGTTAATCAATAGATGGGAATATGCTATTTACCACTGCAATACAACAAGTAATGCTTATTCAAAAATAGACAATGATGTTATCTGGTGCGATTACTTATAATGGGTTTTCTAGTTAACTTCAAGCTGACCATACTCATCCACCTTCAAACTAAAGCCCCCACCCGAGCCTGAATTCAACCTGGCTGTGTATTTATCTGCAGACACCTGATAGGAAATCACCTCATATCTCAGGCCGGCCTGTTTAAGCAGTTCTTTAAACTTCTGTTTATCCGGGTACTCCCCCATCATCGCCTGATTCTGTCTCATATACATATGTATGGTATGTGCATGCATTTTGTACTGCGACGACACAACCGCATTCATTGCATGACTGGTAGTATGATGCTGATCTAGTTTTTGCTGTATTTCTCTGGTTCGCTGAAAGTCATGTTGATTATTTTTCAGGGCTTTCTTATATATAGTGTTAATTTGACTCAACATTATTTTATCTTTACCCGTGCGGCTATACTTCTGAAAATCTCTCCCAAGATCAATAGCCAGAGCCTGTGCTTCAAACATGGGTAAAGAGTAATTTAACTCATCCAGTATTAAACTACTCAAATCAGATGATATTGATAATCTCATCGCTTTAAGTAAATTATATTCAGCCTTTCTATATTTTTTAGATCGTTTAAAGTCCTGCGATTCATTATAAAGTTGCTGCGCTTTTTCATCGTCACGGCCGGGCTCAGCTTTACCGGATATTTTATTCTGACCTAATAACGGGTTTTCAATTACATAACTCTGATTTACATTGATCTGAGTTGAGGGTTTATTATCTATTTTTTTACTTAGGGCTCCAACCTCAGTTAATACCTTATCTATTTTTACACCCTGCTTTTGAATATCTTCTTTTTTAGCCAGATCAGCATATGCATTTCTCATTGAAGATAATTCATTTAAAATAAACTCAAGTTTGGCTTCACTTCGAACAGAGTCATTTTCTGGTTGTTGTATGATTTTGTTATTAATATTGATTATCTGACTTTCCAGATAGCGTATTCGAGCCTGATCACGGGGATGAACTTTTATGTTAGCCACTGCTTGCGGATGCGACTCAAGTGTTTTTACTATTTTCTTACCCGCCATCTCCCCTGCTTTCTGAAACTGCTTATAAATTCCGTCAAAATCTTTATTCTTTAAAGATTCTGAATGGGTGCTGGAAACAGACTCACCTTCTACCTGTTGTAATAATATACTCACCGTCGCTGTTTCAGCCGCTTCAACAAGTTTGATACTAATCTTTAATGTTCCGGTTTTTAAGCCTTGCTGAGAACTGGTAAAAAATGCAAAACGTCTGGTTTTCGATATTTCACTCAGAGCAGAGTCAACTGAAGCTGATTTAATCTTATTTTCAGGTAATGGTTGCCATGCGCCTATTTTAAAGCTGGTTTGTAATACAACAGGTGATACATTTGCCTGCGAGTTAACACTACTTAGTAATATAAAAAGAAATAAACACAGCTGATGAGTCCGTTTAAACATGGCTTACCTTAATAAATTCATGAACATAGCGAATTTAGAATATTGCTGTATATAAATCAACTTTTTATATTAATACGGATAATCGCGTCTTATATAATCAGTAACTGCCCCTCCTGCATCCAGGCTTCATAATCTATGTTTAGCTCGATTGATTATTCACAATGACTTATCACGTATATCAGTAATATCATCTAATCAGGTCAACCACACTATAATCAATGCGCAGCGTAATTATCTGTAAATCATTAATGAATATTGAAATAATCAAACAACTTATCTATCGGCACCCCGGGATATACTCTATTTCCATAGCATTAATACTGATCAGCGCCTTTCAGATTGACTTTACTGAAGAAAAAATACGTGATGACAAAGGTAGAACCCCACTTTATCTAGCCGCTGAAAACAGTGATGTAAGCACAGTAGCATCACTCCTTGAAGAAATAGACAACCCTGACCAGAGAGACTCCTGTGAATGGACTCCTTTGATGAGGTCAGCCCAGAACAAACACGGCGAAGTGGCAAAATTATTACTTGATGCCGGTGCAAATGTTAACGCTAAAGATAAGGGTGGATATTCAGTATTAATGGTGGCATCGGGTTCTGATAATGCAGGTATCATAAAATTACTGGCTGACAAGGGTGCCAATATAAATGAACAGGAAAAAGATCTCGGCTGGAGCGCATTAATCTGGTCCGCAAAAGAAGGCCTTTACGATAATGTTGTGGCTCTGTTAGAAGCCGGCGCTGATGTCAGCTTAAAAGATGCAACAGGCAAAACAGCTTATGACTGGGCAATTGAAAAAGGCTATGATGAAATTGCCAGAAAATTAACTGAGTAATTATTAATTAACATCATAAATGTGCACCTGAAGGAGCACCTACAGAGTTTTAACTAAATTTATGTTCCGCAGAATGTATTCTCAACAACTTCTTCCGGTTCGGGTGGCAACATGTATTTATCCATGCCCTCCTGTAAACTAAACGGATTTTCTAATACTGAATGTAGTTCATGAAACAGAGTAAAGTCATTATTGTCTTCAGCCGCTCTTATTACTGCTTCAATCAAATGATTACGAGGGATATAAACCGGATTAACTGTTTGCATATTAAGCTGGCGTTGCTCATTTGTTAACGATTCTTTAGTTAATCTTTCGCGCCACTTTGACAGCCAGGATTCTATCGATTCTGAATTATCAAATAACGCTTTAAATTTTTTATCTAAACTTGAATATTTCATATCAAGACGAGAAAGATAAAAGAAGGTAAGTGTAAAATCTGCTCGCTTCACATGCATGATTTCAAATAATGATTCAATGAGTCTTTTATCTTCTTCATTATTATCAGCGTCAGGTGTTAAACCCAACTTGTCACGCATCCCCGCTAACCAGGCATTATCATAACTGCCTTCATAAGATTGCAGCACAGACTTTGCTAGCTCAACTGCCTTATCGGTATCATCAGAAAATAACGGCACCAATGTTTCAGCCAGTCGAGTTAAATTCCACAAACCAATAGAAGGTTGATTACTGTACGCATATCGACCTCCCCGATCAATAAAGCTATATACCTGATTGCGATCAAATTCGTCCATAAAAGCACAGGGGCCGTAATCAATCGTCTCACCTGCTATCGACATATTATCCGTATTCATCACACCATGAATAAAACCTAACTGCATCCACTGCGCAATTAATTTAGCCTGACGTTCAACTACAGATTTAAAAAATTCCAGATACTGATTATCTACGTCCTGAATAGCTTGATAATTTCGTTCAATCACATAATCGGCTAATTTCTTAATAGACTTAAGGTCACCACTAGAAGCAAAATACTGAAACGTACCCACACGAATAAAACTTGATGCAATACGTGTAAGAATGCCACCCGGTGTCAAACTTTCCCTTGCCACCTCTTCGCCGGTAGTAACCGCCGCCAGTGCTCGCGTAGTGGGCACATTTAATTTAAACATAGCCTCACTCACCAGATATTCACGTAAAACCGGTCCCAGTGCCGAGCGCCCGTCACCATTACGAGAATAAGCCGTTCGGCCTGAACCTTTTAACTGCATATCATAACAGTCACCATCCGGATGATTAACCTCGCCTAGATATATTGCACGCCCATCACCCAACTGGGGATTAAACTGCCCAAACTGAGACCCGGAATATGCCATCGCTAATGGCTCACAACTATCAAACAACTGGTTGCCTGAAAAAAACAATGCCGCATCAGATGAATAAAAATCATCCGAAGATAACCCCATCGTGGTTGCTAGATTTTCGTTATATTTAATTAATGTCGGTGCGCTAACAGGCACCGGGCGGCATTTATTATAAAATTGCCTGCCTAATTCTAAAAAACGATTACTTAATGGAATATATTTCAAGTTTATATCTTCTTTTCGGTGTATAACCTAGTTTAGCGTGCATGTGATGTAAGATAGGCTTAGATAACTTGTGGAATTATATAAATTAAAAGGGTACAACTATGATTTATTGATGTGTTAAAAGTATTCAGCTTATCAGCTATTACGGTATTTCAAGTACTCCGGTTGTATCCAGAAGAACGAAACTTTGAGTCGCATTTGATAACCAACCACCTTTATTCCATGAAAGATAACTATTGATTTATGATATTTATCAGACGAAATTTGATCAGGGTAATTCAATAATCTGATTGTATAAGTTTATTTTAATCCCTATATTTTTAAAAGGTATAAATATAGAAGATAGATCATCTATACCATCACCATTAAAATCAGCCTGTTGGATATTTGACACTTTAGAATTATCCAGTACTGCTTTTGATGAAACTATTTTTTAATCAGGTTATCAACAAGCTCAATATTCTTTTCAACTTTATATCCCGCATTGCAGATATGGAAAGTGTCGCAGAAATAATTTCTAAAACAAACAATCGATTTAAAAATTCTATTAACTATAACCTGCTCTCATTTAACTGTTGTACCGGATATTATACCTGAACCGCATGTGATATTTCACCACAATGCACAAGCATATCACATGGTGATATGCTCAGGTAAATAAACACATAACCAGCTATTTTGTGATACACCTCTACATTAAGGCCCAATTTCGTCTTAAAAACGTGAACCAGACTTAATTAAATAGTTAAAACATCTCTATACTTAGCAGAACAACCATCAACAGCGGTATTAAATTATGGTAGCAGCAAAAAAAATCGAAACCACTGATTATTCACCACAGCACTCATCAAGACTTATGAGCCTTCTACTTGATAAAAATTATAAAAAAAGTACTCCGACCAACAGTAAAACACACACTGTAGAAATGAAATATTCACGTATAGAAGCAGAACATGAAATGGAAAAAGCATTTATTAATCTGCTTTAATATCTAATAAATACCTATAATAAATAAAATAACAACAACATATTAAGACTGCTTTAAGCAAAGCGGTCTTTTTTATGTCTGCATTTTAATCTCCCCCCTTAACATGCCTGAGACACTACAGTTTACAAGTTACAGGTGTTATCACGAGCAAAGTTAATAAATACGTCAAAAGTTTGCTATTATCTGTCTGCATTATCAACTTCTGGAGTATTTGTCATGATTGGTAAAAAGAACATTGTTTTCGGTTTTTTCTATCTGGTTCTCACCGCAGCACTCGGCCCGGTTATGGTTGATATGTATAAAGACTATGGCGCTGCATCAGGCGAGAAACAGACAGCGGTTAGTCGAATTCAGTTATTGAAGCAAAATGACTTCGAGGAAGATCTTGAGCCATTAAACGGTGAGCAGATAGCAAAAGCAAACGTTGACACTATTTTAAGTTTAAACAAACTAATGCATATTGAATCATCTATAGATCGCATCAAAGGCGGGGCTCATGCACATGGCAATTTAGAATCTTTATTAAATATTGTCACCGGCCTCGTTATAGGTTTTTTGGCAGTAGCCGTCTGGTTAAAACAGTTAATTAGCTGGTTATTTATTATCGGCACGATTATGCATTCCGGAATGTTATATTTATCTACTGTATTTGAATTAACATGGGCCAATACACTACTTGAAACGGGCATAGGCCCTATTTTTATCCTGGCTGGATTATTAGTTGCCGGCATCGCAGCAGCTATTGGTTTTAAAGAACCAGCCACCAGCATTTCATAATTAAGCAAACTTAACAGGGACGGAGGGATTAAAATTTAATCCCTCCGTCCCCTTTTTTTAATAAACCAGATGGAACGCAAGATGATTTCAAAGATAAATAAAGTCATATTTTTCGGCTTATTCACTGCATGCTCAATATTACTAAATGCTTGCAGCACGACACATTATATTGAAAACTGGAACGATCCGGACTACAAAGGCCCCGCTCTAAGTAAAATACTGGTTATTGGTGTGATTAATAAGGAAGAAAACAGACGCAAATTTGAAGATGAGTTTTCTGAGCTACTGACCACACAAAATAGAACAGGCATTACTAGTTACTCACTAATACCAGATTTGAAAAACAATGGAAACAAGGAAACCGTCCTTGATGTGGTTGAAAAAGTAGGTGCTGATGGTGTGCTTATTGTCACCACACATGGTTTAATTCAGAAGGATCGTGTGACTGCAGGATCTGTTGATTATATTCCAAATATGGGACGAAATTATGGCATGTATGGCTACTACAACCTGTCTCATTCGTTTGTTTATACTCAGGGAAACACGGTAACCGACTCTCTATTAAAAATAGATACAAAATTATATAACGTGTCTACTGAAAAAATGATCTGGTCAGCTAAAACAGAAAGTTTTAACCCGACTTCTACTGAAGAAATAATCGCAGAACTTGAAAATCTGGTAGTTAGTGATATGGAAGCAAGTAATATGATTAAATAATTACGTAGGAGTTATCCAAATCTATCAACATGGGCTGACGATGTAAATTAAAAAGGGGACGGAGGGATTAAAAATTATTCCCTCCGTCCCCTTTATTCTTATTTCGCATCGTTTTTTACTTTGTCAACTGAAGCTAACTCCTACAGTCACTCTGCTTTCCCCCCTCTTTTACCCTGGCTGCATCCGACTGCCAAATTGTTGACGATAAGACTCCATTGTCATCTCCATCTGTTTTTTAAACAAACGCCTAAAACTACTTTCGTCTTTATACCCTACTTCATAAACAATTTTAGTTGAGGGTAATTGTGTGAGTTCTAATAAATTGCATGCACGATTTATACGAATGGTTTGTAAATATTGTAAAGGCGAACATTGCAGTGATTTTACAAAACGTCGAGTGAGTTGCCGGTCACTTATATTTAACATGTTTGACAGGCTGTTAAAATTTATTTCTTCATGGCTATGTTTTTCAATGTGGCGCTGTGCACGTAACACAAGCTCATCTGCATGATCGGTTGTTTCTACATTGGTTCTAAAAGCTTTTGTTGAAGGTGCATTTAAATGCATCATTAATAATTTTGACGTATCAACTGCCGTGCGGTGCCCTGCAAAACGTTCTACTAGATGCATCACCATGAGTTCACATGACATACTGCCACCAATAACACTAATAATATTGCCGTAATCAGCAACCGCATTATGCGTATCTATTTTTAAACCGGGAAATAAACGTCGATAAAAGGCTTCACTCTTCCAGTGCATCAGTGCTGGCAGGTTATTCATAAGGCCGGCTTTGGCTAACAGAAACGCCCCACTACAAATACTGATTAATAACCCACCTCGATCATAATGTTTCTGTATAACTGGAATAACGGGCTCAACTGAAGTCAGAAAACCCTCTACTCTCTCAAATGCCGATAAAGACTGAAACACAGAAGGCAATATCCAGACATCAGGCTGGGTATCAAGATTCTGGTAATTTTCAAGACTGTAATCAGGCTGAATAGTCAGGCCATTAGTTGGTGTTATGGGGTTTCCATCGATGGAGACCGTATCCCATTCAAACAGCGGTTTATGGTTAGATTTAACCAACGTGTAATTGGTGGCGATGAGAGTATCTAAAATGCTGTGGATTCCACTACCAAAGCAATTATCCATGAGTAATATCGCGATTCGCATGACGATGTCCAATTTCACCAGTATTAAGTCAAATATGACACTTATCAACACCTAAATCAACTGAGATAATGAATTCCAGTCTAAAGACAAAAACTACAGCCAAACTACAGGATGGGTTCGAAATGTCACATCAAACACTAACCGTTGATAAAACCATGAAAACCAGAAAGCCTAAGTTAGCATCAGCATCACGCGATAAACGTGTTATTCCCTTTAGTTATCAAATGCTCGGCATCGTTTTAAATTTTGTTTCACACGTTAGAAACGAATGGGCAGCAAAAATCATCAGTGATATCTGGTTTACCGTATTTAAAACCAAAGCCAAACCCTGGACAGTTAAGTTCTGGCAACAGGCTGATAGCTGCACAGAGGTTCAGGTAAAAGACAAAATAATACAGGTGCATTTATGGGGCGAAGGCCCGCTGGTAGTCATGATGCACGGCTGGAGTGGCTCGGGCTTTCAGTTTCGTAAGTTCATACCCGGGCTGGTTAAAGCAGGTTATCAGGTAGCCTCATTTGATGCACCGGCACACGGTGTTAACCCTGGCAAGCAAACTCACCTGCTTGAGTTTTGCGATACCCTGGTCGCCATTCAACAACAGATAGGTAAGGTTGATACGGTAATGGCACATTCATTTGGAGGTATGGCTGCGGTTGTGGCAACACAACGTGGCTTTTCACCGAAACAGATGGTATTAATCGGGCCTCATCTCGATGCCCATGAAATGCACCAGACCTACAGTGATGTATTAAACCTTAACCCCAAATTAGCACAGCGTTTTCGCGATATTATTGAACAGCGAATGATCGATATTCTTGAGGTTGATGATGTCTGGAATTACCTGTCACCCGCCAGTTTATTAGAAGAGAACAACTGCAAAGGCATGTTAATTTATGACCTGAATGATGAAGAAATTCCGCAGCATCAGTTCAAAGCGGTAGATAAACACTGGACAGATTGTCAGACAATTGAAACCGAAGGGCTTGGACATCACCGCATATTAAAAGATAAAAAAGTCATTGAAGACGTATTATTTTTTATGGGTGAGTCAGCTTAGATAAAAACTGATAAACAAAAAGGGCGGAGAGATTATTCTTTAATCTCTCCGCCCCTTCTTACACTCTTAATGAATTTAGTTAGTAAATAAATTACCCAATGCAGACTCACAGGGTATCCACATATGGTTCGAGTCAAACACAACCCAGTCCTCTTTATCTTTTATGAGTGAGAACAGTTCATTTGAAATAACCAGACCTTCAGTTGGTTCTATATCTACAATTTTTCCCTGCTCATTGTAAATAAGAAAATCATATAATTTACCTATTTCCCATCCCACCAAAGCGATTTGATATTTAGGCAGGTCCTTTATAAATTCATACATATGAAGACTAAGATTAAAACATTCCTTATCATCAACTTTATGCATAAAGTCACCATCATCAAACGGAACTGCTAAACCAACATTCTTAGGAATAATATTTAACTGATCCTCACATACACCGTCAATGCCATGAAATGCATTGTCTAAAGGGTGGAAATGAATATTTTTATAGGGTGTTACCTTTTCATCAAGAAGAGATGAAAACTCGTGAACATTAATGGTTTCGTCTAAAAAACTAATTTGCATGTCAAAACAGATAGCCATAACTTTCTCATTTATAGAACAGCCGTGCATGGGTAAAAACAAATCTAGTCAAACTATATAGAAAAAATTAACACTTAAACCTGAACCAGTTCAAACATTGAAACTCCGTGCACGCTTATTTAATGATCAGCATAACCATAGAATTTTCTAATATTAGGAATTATTAAATTTGATACTGATTAAAGTATAAATACTATGAAGTCAGCGACCACAATGAACTGTTGAACATAAATTACAGCAAATAAAAAGCCGGTTACATATAACACCGTTAAGTATCATTAGTAACCGGCCCTGAAAAATTAGCGCTTATACTTTTCTTGCCATTTTATCTGCTTCACGTTCAAGGCTTGCATCATTCACAATATTAAGGCCGGATGAAGCAGCGTTAATGCGAATAACCTGAGCATCACTTGGCCCTGACATAGATGCCTGAACAGCGGTACCATTCATTTGGAATGTTGGTTTTACCCTGCCCTGCTTTTGCTGCACAACATGCCAGGCTTCATGGGGTAAATATCTCTCCTGACCAGGCCCAATATGAATATCAGTTCCCTGCGCATACGCAAGCGCTCCAATTTGAGCTGGCTTAGGGCTATTATAATGAACTTTTACATTATCAAGACTTAAACCAGAAAGACTCTCCATGCCTGATTTAAGTTTATCAGGTAGACCCGTTTTGTTTTGCATTAGTACCCGCTCCTTATAATATAATGTCATTTGAAACATTAACTATACGCCATATTTATAAAAAGGGGACGGAGGGATTATAATATAATCCCTCCGTCCCCTTTTCTAATAACCATGCCTGATCAATAAGGAATAAACGAAGCGGTCAAGCTGATTTCAAAGGTGGCAAACAGTCTTTATATTCGCGCTGTATCTTACTTATTCGAGTAGCCGCACTTTTATCACCCGATACAATACCCAGCAACATGCCGCTCATAATTGATAAAGCATTTGAGTTTTGTAAAATTTGAATGATGAGATGTATCGGGTAACCGGAATCATGTCGATTCACAGCATGTATGCCGCAATGCACAAATGAATTCATTGCTTTACCCGACACACCTTTAAACTCATTTAACATTTGAGTGGCCGGCCTGGGCGCTTTTTCATTAATCTGTTTAAGCATTAAACTGAGAATCGGCATATTACTCGCCTTCTGCTCAGTCTCTGGTGTTAACTCCACTGCTAATTTAGAAACAGCTGTATCACTTGCCGCATATAATAACCAGACAGCACGCACAATGGCTTCATATTGTAAGCGCATCAAACCAATAGCAGATGTAAAATTACCCGCCTCTATTAATATCCTTGCACTATTCGCATACTCGAGTGAAATGCTACACACGGTGCGCGTAACCGTTAACCGGTCAGAGTCATCAAAGAGATCCATATCCAGAAACGGAACCAGGACTCTCTCAAGCTCAATAGAGCGCTCTATTATATGTTTAATATCTACCATGTGTATTTAGCAAACGTTTACTTAACTGTTTTAATTTAAACTAATGTCTGATTCATCTAAAACCAGCTGACAACCATTATATTACTACTATAAATGGGGCTAGATCCAATTTATTAACATCAATTACTTCACCACCAATCTCATTAATTCTTTGATATTTTTTCTAACATACCTTCTATTTTAATTAATCGCTGATCCATCTCTCGCGTTCTTGCTTCTATGATATGCACTTCACCCGCTTCGCCTTCTCCATTTTCACGGTCATTTTTCTGATGCTCAGTTTGTAAGGTTTCTAATACTATTCCAATCATCATATTTAAAAAAACAAATGCAACAATAAAAATAAATGATAAATAAAATAACCAGCTAAGCGGGTAAACCTCCATTGTTTCATACATTACATCTGTCCAGTCTTCAAATGTAGCTATACGAAATAACGTCAACATTGATATAGAAATATTTTCCCAGAGCACAGGGTTAATATTTGCAAAAAATATACTGCCCATCGCGGCATATATATAGAAAAATATAAACATTAATAAAGAGACATATCCCATGCGCGGAATAGCCGTGACAAATGCTGCCAGTAATACTCGCAATTCAGGAATGATAGATATAAGCCTCAATACACGAAATATTCGTAACAGGCGGCCCAACATTGCAGCCTCTCCATTTTCTATCGGGAGAACACTGGCCATCACAATTATAAAATCAAATACATTCCAGGCTTTACTAAAAAACCTGAACAGATTCTTTTCCGCTAACATGCGAATAACAATTTCAAAAAGAAATATTGCGGTAACTGCAATATCTAAAACTTTTAACATATTAAGCGCAGCAGGTGAAATAGCATACGTTTTTGCGCCAATAACTAAAGCCGAAACAAGAATGACGAGGATCACAAATGTTTCGAATATTTTATTCTCACGTAAATGAACTAAACGCGCTTGAAGGGCCTGAAAATCTAAAGACATATAAAACTACAACTTAACAATAAAAATGGGCGAATTATAACTGAAATAACATAAAAAGGGGACGGAGGGATTATTTTTTAATCCCTCCGTCCCCTTTTACATCTCCATCTTCAGTTTTTTTAGACAGATGTTTATTATCAAAATAACGCATCATACCTGCTGAACCAATCACAAATAATAGAGCCAGTGAAAATACAATGACAAACAGTTTCATATTATTTCTTCTTCCGCGGCGATAAACCCGTATGCTGGGTCAGAATTTTTTTACCCTTTCCTTTACTAGAATGGGGTCGGTGTTTATGCGCAGATGCAGAGTTTTTTCTGCGCGCGGCGGAGTAATCTTTATTAGACGCTGGCTGATCTTTTGGAATTAACTGCCGGTCTGCATCACCAATTAAATCGGCACGCCCCATTCGCTTGAGCGCCTCACGTAAGAGCGGCCAGTTTGCTGAATCGTGGTAACGCAAAAAAGCCTTATGTAATTTACGCTGCTCCGGGTCTTTAACACTCTCAACCGGTTCACTTTTATAACTAACACTACGTAACGGATTTTTACCTGTGTGATACATTGCCGTGGCCGTTGCCATAGGTGATGGATAAAATGCCTGCACCTGGTCTGCCTTAAAACCATTACGTTTTAACCACAACGCCAGGTTCATCATATCTTCATCGGTTGTGCCCGGGTGTGCCGCGATAAAATACGGAATCAAATACTGATCTTTACCCGCCTGCTTCGTATATTTTTCAAACATACGTTTAAATTTATCGTAACTCCCCATGCCGGGTTTCATCATTTTCGATAATGGCCCGTCTTCTGAATGCTCGGGTGCAATTTTTAAACAACCACCCACATGGTGAGTAACTAACTCTTTCACATATTCCGGATCACGTATCGCCAGGTCATAACGCAAACCCGATGCAATCAATACTTTTTTAACACCGGGCAAGTGACGTGCTTCTCGATAAATTTCCGTAAGTGCAGAATGATCGGTAATTAAGTTATGACAAATACCAGGGTAAACACAACTCGGTTTACGGCAAGCCGCTTCAATTTCGCGGGTTTTACAGGCAATACGATACATATTGGCCGTTGGCCCACCTAAATCTGAAATCACACCGGTAAAACCCGGCACCTTGTCACGAATGTCTTCTATTTCATGAATAATAGATTCTTTAGAACGGTTTTGAACAATACGTCCTTCATGCTCGGTAATAGAGCAGAACGTGCAGCCACCAAAACAGCCACGCATTATGTTTATTGAAAAACGAATCATCTCGTAAGCAGGAATTTTTTCGCCCTGATATTGCGGGTGCGGCACACGTGCAAATGGCATTGCAAACACATAATCCATTTCATCCATGGTGAGTGGAATGGGTGGTGAATTTAACCAGACATCAACCTTGCCATGTTTCTGCACCAGCGCACGTGCATTGCCCGGGTTGGTTTCAAGGTGCAAAACACGATTGGCATGCGCATATAAAGACGCATCATTACTCACTTTTTCAAATGCAGGCAAACGGATGACACTTTGACTGCGATCTAGTTTTATTTTCTTAAGCTCAACTTCCTCACCCTGCTCATTATACTGAGCACCATAAAAAGCATTATCACGGCGTTCACGTTCACAGTCGCTCATATCCTGCGTATTTATATATGGATTTACAATTTTATCTATTTTTCCCGGGCGATCGATGCGAGTAGAATCAATTTCCATCCAGCCTTCGGGGGTATCTCGTCGCACAAATGAGGTGCCGCGCACATCCGTAATCTGCTCAATACTCTCTCCCTGTGCAAGCCGATGGGCTACCTCAACAATCGCCCGTTCCGCATTTCCGTATAACAACATGTCGGCGGTTGCATCCACCAGAATTGAGCGCCGCACTTTATCCTGCCAGTAATCATAATGCGCAATGCGACGTAATGATGCTTCAATGCCACCCAGAATCACCGGCACGTCCGTCCAGGCCTCTTTGCAACGCTGCGCATACACAAGTGAAGAACGGTCAGGCCGTTTACCACCGATATCACCAGGTGTATAAGCATCATCGTTACGAATTTTACGATCAGCCGTATAACGGTTAATCATCGAATCCATATTGCCCGCAGCCACACCAAAAAACAGATTAGGTTTGCCCAGCACTTCGAAAGCGTCTTTAGAGTCCCATTCAGGCTGTGAAATAATGCCAACACGAAAGCCCTGCCCTTCAAGCAGGCGGCCAATAATAGCCATGCCAAATGAGGGATGATCGACATAAGCATCCCCGGTAACAATTATAATGTCACATGAATCCCAGCCCAGTGCATCCATCTCAGCGCGGCTGGTTGGGAGAAAGTCGGCAGTGCCATAACACTCGGCCCAGTATTTTGGATAGTCGAACAGGGCTGTTCTGGCAACGGGGACGGAAATAGCGGACATAGAGAAATTACTTAGTTGAAAGCGCTATTATACCAAGTAATGAGCTGAAAGCGGTATGGTGATTAATATACATAAGCCCCCTGCTCAGTTTATTCATTCAAACCTGCAAAATCACTGGTTAAAAATCGAACAAATAGACGACTGTTTATGAGTGTATTTTCACACAACCCGCATTAAACTATATAAGTCGATAGCAATGTAGGTTTATCTAGGCTAATCTACCGCCGCTGGCCTACAAAGCCCGACAAATGAATACTAAAGATTGAAGATTAATTGGTGATAAATGATAAGTTTTTTAGAAAACCTGCGCAAAACCTCCGGTTTATTTAAAGAAGGTAAAGAAGTAACTCAGGAGACTTCAGCCGATGTTTCAAAGATAAATGCTGAAGTAAAAGCCTCTACAAGCATGATTAACCGAATTCAACAGGGCCACAATTTTGGCATTGTTATTGGTTTAGATATAGAAACAGCCCTGTACCGCACGCCCCCTGAGCTAAAAATAAATAACCTGATACAGCCTTTAAGGGAAACCTTCATATTTGAAGGCACGGGCATTAATGTTATTAACGGCGTGGCGCTACTACAACATATGCAGGATACCGGTGAAACAGAATACCCATTTGCTATAGGCTCACTACCCGCTGTTTCAGATATTCAACAAGCTGAAATTAAAAAACAGCTAAGCAGAATTTTTAACCGAATAAGCACTGTATATGATTTAATTTCAGATGAATCAGCACACAGTAATGATAACCCGGGTGCTTTTATAAAATTCATTGATAAAATCACACTCATCAAACAACCTGAATCATAAAAAACAAAAAAGGGGACGGAGGGATTATTATTTAATCCCTCCGTCCCCTTTTTACCTACAACAACATGAAAATAAAACCACTCATTGGCATTGATAACATCATACTCGGCAGCTCAAAAGAGATTATTTATAATCTTCTTGGCCAACCTGACTCGACTAACAGTGATGAATGGCCTGACGGCACTATATCTGAGGCATGGTTATATACGTCGGCAGGTTTAACGCTTAATTTCGATTCAGACGACCACTACCGGTTATCAACCATCAACTCAAATTCAAAAGATACGACACTGGATGATTTAAAAATTATTGGAATGGATATAAATACAGTTATTAAAAACCACCCTGATATTATAGTGGATGAAGATTTATCAGAAGATGTAAAAGACTATCTCTACCCAGAAAAAGAAATTTCATTCTGGGTTGTTAAAAACATCATTGAACACATCACGATTTTTCCCGAGTATGATAACTCAACAAATTTGCCTATATGGCCTGTTACGCAATAAAAACAGACGATTTTTATTTTAAACAGGCCGGCCTATTCAGAAACGCCTGAGTCAACATCCACAGCTTTACTCTGTTCAGCAATATTTTCATTTGGTGAATTTTCTTCCTCCAGCAACGCTTCTGCTTTCGCCCTGTCAGCCTTCGAAATGTAACGCTTACGCTTAGGCCGTGTATCCAGCTTGGCACGCGCACGCTTGAGGCGTTTTTTGAATAAGCCTTCTATCTTCTTTTTACGGTTCATAACCACCTTCAACTTATCTTCGTTACGCTTTTTAACCTCACTATTATATATCTATTACATTTAAGTATCAGCGCATATTTATCACTAATAATGATAGAGAAACGCGCTTAAATCCACTGTTTTTTAAGCTATTATTCTCTGTAAAATTAAAGAATTAAAGGGGTCGGTGACAAATGTTAATACTAATAATTATCAATTGTCACCGACCCCTTTTACTCGCTCACCTTTTACTCTCCTTTTACTCATTAAAATGATCGAATAAACAGTGTTTGAAAGCGAAGTAAATCAGGCGGACTAATTTACCAGCCACATGAGATTAGTTACTTTTTTGATGTATAGACGAGGCGATATTAATAAAAAACTGATCAACATCTGCCTGTACCGGACTAGCATCACCTAAACCAGCGGGATCTAATGAATCAAACCAGCTGTCATAATTAACTGCTATTAAGACCTCTTCGCTAAGGTTAGTCGCGGATAAATCTAGCGGGGTTAGAAATAATAAATCCCGGCCAATTAATGTCACTGATTTAGATATAATAAATGGATTGCCGTTATAGGTCCCACTCACATATAAACTTTTCCCTACCATATCAGGTTCACCGCTACCGATTGCAGGTAGATTGACAGCATCTTCATCTGCTACTGCCATATCAATACTAACGCCACATAGTTGATCAGTTATTAAGGTGATATTACCTAAATCAATTTCAGCTCCGTCCGCTAATAATAAATTAATCACCACTGGTTCACCCGTCGAATTTTCTGTAGCTTCAGTATGCGCACTAGCTGCGGGTATAATAAAATTCAAGGCTTTTTCTGCCATCGCAACAAATTGGGTATCGCACTCATCTGCAATGGTTAAATTTGAAAACACCAGATAAGCTTTATCTAAAACAACCGTTCCAAAACCACTTACATTAATTGTTTTTGGCCCCGCAACCGCATTCAAATTGCTAACCGTGTCTGGCGTAGCTGAAAAATCCACATGAATGCCTTCAGTGATACTATTTGAACCAATATCACATGCCGTTAATAACAACATTGAGAGAGATAAAAATAATAATTTCATTTTAATGGGTATCAAAATCATAAGTTACACCTAATGTTATAATCGTTCCTTCTTCATGATTACCATTTAATTCCTTAACAACAGGCAACTTTATAATAAAATTTAGAAGCAAATCTTCTTGCAACGTATAGATTACCGCAGGTGCAATAAACGCAATAAAACCGCCCGAATTTGGATCTTCTACTGAGCTAAACTGATCTTTTTCACTCCAGCGCGCTTCTAATCCTAACTGAAATGCAAGCTCATAATCTTTCGCATATTGTCCAAAGGCATTAAACGTCCAGGCATCTCCAGCTTGAAATTCCTGAAAACCTTCACCAGATACAAAATAAGCTGTGCTGGTATACATCATCCAGGGAAATTCAAAATGCGCATACCAGGCTCCTACATTAACCGTGGTAGCACCTGTTCCAGGTTGAACATCAAAATCCAGTACCTGACCATTATTAAACTGTTCTTCTGCGGTTCCAAATCGAACACCACCTAACAATCCATACATGTGCGACTGAAAGCTATCATGCTCCTGTAAATAGTTTTTAAAATTTATACTAATATCACCAGGCGTACTAACACTTTCTTTTTCAAGTGTCGTTTTAGTTAGTTCACGATCTACCCAGGGCAAGCTTAGGCCAAACATCCAACGACGATTAGGTGCCCACGCTAAATTAAGATTGAGTCGATTTTCATCTATTATTTTTAAATCAACACCTTCAACCCCTATTTCTTCATCTCGATTTAAATAATCGACCGATAATCTTAATCTGTTTTCATAAGGTTTTTCTGCACCTAATGCGGTAAGTGTCGGGTCACCTACCAGACAGGTTGAACATGCAAAGCTGAGCTTAGGTAAAAATAAAACGATACTTATAGATACAAGTATTAAATGAGGTTTTGTCATATATATTTTCATTTAAGGGCACGCCGTATGCATCGGAATATTTTCAAACGGATCAGATAATTCAGGATTACAAACAAAATCCATATCAGTTAATGATTTTAAAAATTCAATTAAATCCACTTCTTCTGCTGCAGTTAATATAAAACCGGAAATAAAACTACTCTTATTCGGGTTTAAAGCACCATCCCCCTGATTTTCCCCTGTAGAAATTAATCGCCCTCCTCTTTTATAATGCGCGATGACCTCTTCAAGTGATGCAATACTTCCATCATGCATATAAGGTGCAGTCAGTTCTATATTACGTAAAGTCGGTGCTCTAAATTTTCCTTCGTCTTCCGCCGCTAAAGTAAACTCTATTAACCCTGGATTGTTGTCAGGAAAAGAACCATCACCATTTAAATTATATAATCCCGTATTGTGAAAGGGTTTAGAGTCAAGTGCGGTACCAGTATGATCTATTGAATCACTAAAGTTGAAACCACCATGACAATGAAAACATTCAGTGCGTTCGCTAAAAAATATTTCACGCCCGCGTTTTGCAGAATCCGACATGGCATTAGCATCACCACGTTGAGTTTTATCGAAAGCTGAATTGCCCGTTATCATCGTTGCACCAAAAGCGCCAATAGCTTCTGTGAACTTAAATATTGTAAATGGATCTGCTGCATCAGGAAATGCATTATTAAATAAGGTTGGGTAATCAATGGTTCCCGCAACAGGGTCAACTAATACCTGCCTGAATCGATTAGCAATTTCAATATCATTGCCTTCCCAGCCTAACTCAACTGGATCTTCATTTGTCAGAACGGCCAGTGCCTGTTCATGCAAATGAACAATGACATTATTGCTCCAGTTTTGAGTCGCATTGTATACAACATTCCCCATACTCATTGAATTACGAGGATGAACCGCACCTTCAGAACCAATAGATGTTACCAGGCCATCTGTAAATGCTTTATCCTGCTGATGACAATCTGCACAGGACTGTGTTTGATTAAATGACATATTCCGGTCATAGAATAAAAAACGACCCAACTCAATTTTTGCGTTAGACAACCTGAAATCACATGGAATACTGGGTTCAGGAAAATCTGCTGGATAGGAAACTAAACCATCTACACCACATTCAGTTTTGCTTAACGGTTCGTTATCTGAACCGGCTTCACCGCCCCCACCACAACCTGTCAATAATGCAGAAAAGAATATTGATAGAATTGTGGCAGGTATTGTATTTAACAACTGTTTCATATTGACGCTCTACTATAAATATCAATAAAAACTATTGTTTACTGAATAGTCTTTGTTCACCACTGTATGCAGAAGTGCTGCTACCGTTGCCATAGTTATAATCTAGACCAAGACGCGGCATTACTTCAATACAGTCATCATCATTCGCAAATGACTGGCAACCATGTTTGTTGTTAGTGCCACCTAGGGTAGTTGAAATATCAGATGCTTCTAATACATTCACCGGGTCGATAACAATCGTATCCGTATTTACATTCATATTTTGAACACAAACTTCAACTGTATTTGGAACCGTACAAGATTGAGTCGGTGCCACCGTTGCAGCACCCGTTCCACAATCACCTTGCGCGCCAAGATGAATATTAAATGGAAGGTTGGTTCCAGCTGGATCACCTACACCATCAATGCGTAAATATTTACGGCCAATTTTCCATGCCCATAACATACTCACATCGTTTAAAGGTGAAGCCGCTGTGCTGGCATCGGTATGGTTCATGTCTTCTGGCACACCCAGTGTAAAGCAAACTTCAGTATTACTTAAATCGACACTCTGAGGTGTTGTCACAGTACCCGCTATCATCGTATTTGTTTGAGTCGTGCCGGCATTACAGCCATTTTCAAAATCTAATAGAGCCAGTCCATCCAACTGGAATACACCATCCTGACTAAGCGCTACTTCGTACTCGACGCCACTTGCTTCATCATGAATATGAACGTCATGAACATATAATCTAAAATCTGTAACTGTATAGTCATTATTGTTTGTACCAACACCTGAATAGGTATCGCCACACACAAAATCCGTATTATTAACTTTTGCGGCAAAATCTAAGACTATAGGGGATTCACTGGATACGTCATTACTATCACATGCACTTACAAGGATAAGACAGCTTAAAATACTCAATACTGGGGTGACTGATTTAATCATTACTTTCTCATTTAACTACTGGGGGTTAAATCAACTATAAGGGCTTCATTTGACACATACAATGCGACAAATTGACTCATGTCAATTTGTCATAATTCAGCCGGCACTCTATTAACCTATTGAATTTACTGACAATTTCTTGTTACACCATTGAAAACCAGAAAAGAAACAGGTGCCAGTGACACACTTACGGCATTCGGAATTAAACTTGCCACTCTTCCGTCTCCTACTAAAAGCACCACAACAAAGCTTAAAAATTTAGCTAAATTTGATACTAAATTAAAATATACACACTTTAATTTATAATATACATTCTGACCTTTACCTTGTTCTTTCATATAGACATTTTCAAACAGCTTTACCTGCTTTAGTAACCAGCTTAATGATGGTTTAGGGTTCATTTGATAATTGGCAAACTGATTAATTAACCCAGCTGGTGTGAACAGAATACAGAATTACGCGTTTTCATTTCCCTGTTACCTTCATAACGAAATTTAACAAAAGGTTTAAAATTCGAATAATCTGAAATAAAACCTGAAAACTCTTCCTGTATAAGCGTATTGTTTGAGCACGCTGATAAAGCCATAAACAGTAAAAGGCTAAACAAGTGGCTGATTTATTTATCCATAAAGAGTCCTTTTTTATGCAACACAAAATATGGGATTAGAATAACAGCACTTTAAGGGGACGAAGGGGACGGAGGGATTATTTTTTAATCCCTCCGTCCCCTTTTATTCAATATTTAATTTAAAACAGCCAGAAGCACACTAACCACTGAAATAACAATAGCAATAAAACTTAACCTTCTGAGAAACACTAACTCCTGTTGTAACTTAATAGCCGCAGCATCGACGCCTTCCATTGAGCCTTTAAGTTGCACTGCTAATATTTTAACCGACTCAGCATTTTGAGTAGCGGCACTTTGTAATTCAGCTATCTGCTCTGGAATAATATCGTCGGTGTCTTTTTGAGTTGAGCGTGATGTAAATGCAGGTACTGCAATGGATAACACCTGAACCACATAAGGCATCGCTGATTTAATTAAAGGAATCCATGCTGCCATACTCAACCTCTTTTTTGTTATTTACTATTACCGAAGCCATTAAAATTATGTAACAATTGTTACCAGGCTCTGCTTATCAATTTCCCATAGCGCTTATATGCTCTGAGAAATAAGTTTTATACACCTCATCAGTTATACCAGTAACATCAAGATAAATTTCATCCGCATCAGGTATTGATATTAAGTTACCACCTGAAAACTCAACCACATTACCTGCTTCATCAAGCAAACTAAAATCTTTATTCAGGTCAATAAATACGACACCTTCATCTTCTTCACCACCTATACTTTTAATCCAGTTAGCCAGTGATTTAGATCCACCCATATTATTGAATACACCCGATACTGCTCGAATTGAAGGGTCTCCTCTCTCAAGTTTACTGTTACCTACATTTTCGCCTTCATGGGTCAGTGTGTACATAATTCATATTCCTTTTTATTATAAAAACAGTTAAATAGTATCAATTTTAATTAGTGCTATTTTGCTCTGACACCTATCAATATTATAGAAGAAACTGAGCTCTACTTCATTTATTATCAAAGCCCCACTACTCAGTTTCTTTATTAATCGAGTTCAGACGAATACCATCAGACTCAATCGTAATTATTCTTTCTTTATATAAACCACCAATGGCTTTTTTGAAGGCGGCTTTACTCATGCCAAATAGCTCAGTAATGACCTCGGGGTCCGTTCTGTCGTTCACCGTTGCAAAACCCTGCTGAGATTTTAAATAATCTAAAATAATGTGTTTGTTTTTAGTGCGGGTTTCATCACCGCCCTGCAAGCTTAAGTCTATTTTCCCATCCGGACGAACATGCTTAATGAAACCTTTAATGCTTTGCCCAAAACTTAACTGCTTGAACACTTCATTTTTATACAGTACACCCCAGTGCTCATGATTAATAATGGCCTTGTAACCAAGTTGCGTGCTATTGGCAATAATAAGATCAACAGATTGTTGAGGTTTATAATTGTGAGGGGCATCATCATCCAGAAACTTATCTATTTTAGATGATGCTATGATTCGTCCATCTATATCACTAACGTATAAATACACAAGATAAGATTTCCCAACCTCCATCGGTCTATGTTGCTCGGCAAAGGGAACCAGTATATCTTTATCTAAACCCCAGTCTAAAAACGCACCTACATTAGTAACATCAACAACACGTAAATAGCAGAATTCTTCTACAGCTGCATAAGCTTCCTGAGTCGTTGCAATAGGTAGGCCTTCAGAGTCAAGGTATAGAAAAACCTCAAGTTCATCTCCAATTTCCAGGTCATCTGGTGCAAATTTAATCGGCAATAATACCTCGCCAAGATTATCGGCATCCAGGTAGTAACCAAAATCTACTTTTTTCACCACTTCTAAATCATAATAGTAGCCAATTTCAATCATGTTATATTCTCTGCACCAACGGTACTATTTAATGGGGTGTTATATTCGGAATCGATATCAGAGTCTAATATTCACTAATATTAGAAACAATTGCGCTCTGACACCTATTTATATTTATACGTAAGAAATTCATTAAGCTTATAAAGAACAGTAATATAACATTTTAGCTAGTCTAGCGTTAAAAATATCCGCTTTGAAACTAGATTCTGAATTAATGTTTAATGGGTTTATGCCTAATAATTAATCGGTGTCTGATACCTGTTTATATTTTTTCTTATCCTGATATTCTCAGTTCAAAACAGACCTATTCTTTTAAACGCAAAAATTCGATAGATACCTACATTATCAGTAAAGAAATAAAGCCCGTCATAATAGTGAGCATGTTTAAGCCTGACATAAACAATATCTATTAATTGCATATTTATATTTAAAGATTAGCCTCACCTATAAAGTAAGCTTATTGATACAGATAAATAAATCTATAGAGCAGAATAAACGTTATTGATATAGATAAATAAAAACGTTCTTCAAAGTCATTTTGTTTATATTACGACTATTATTTGTAGTAACTGTGTACAGGTCATAGCTACCCTGTATAACCGCTGGTATACACGAATACCTAACTATGAATTATTAGATTAATAAAGGATGCAATCAAATGACTAACATCGAAGATCTGCTAGGTAAAGAAGCAAAGTCCCTTCTCTCTCATACCTGTAATGGAATACCCAAAGCTAATATACATATTCCGGGACCCGATTATATAAATAGAGTTGTTTCTAAAAAAAACCGTAAACCGAGTGTATTACGAAATCTAAGCGCACTGTATAACCATGGCCGACTAGCGGGCACGGGTTATTTATCACTGTTACCGGTTGACCAGGGCGTAGAATATTCTGCCGGCGCTTCATTTGCACCTAACCCCGCTTTTTTTGATCCTGAAAACATAATTGAATTAGCCATTGAAGGCGGTTGCAATGCAGTCGCGTCAACAATGGGTGTACTTAATTCAATTGCCCGTGACTACGCACATAAAATCCCTTTCATTGTTAAAATAAATCATAATGAATTGCTTACCTACCCGAATATTTATGACCAGACTTTATTTGCCAGTGTTAACCAGGCCTTTGATATGGGTGCTGCAGCAGTCGGTGCAACAATCTATTACGGCTCGCCTGAGTCACGTCGACAAATACAGGAAATATCAGAAGCATTTGAACATGCACATGAACTCGGTATGGTCACCGTATTATGGGCTTACTTGCGTAACAATGCATTTAAAAAAGGTGGTAACGATTACCATGTTGCCGCCGATCTTACCGGGCAGGCAAACCACCTTGCCGCCACAATTGACGCTGATATTATAAAACAGAAACAGGCACAGAATAATGGTGGATTTAATGCCATTAATTTTGGTAAAACCCACCCAGATGTATACAACAAACTGACCAGCGAACACCCTGTTGACCTGGTTCGTTACCAGGTTGCCAACTGTTTTATGGGGCGTGTGGGTATGATTAATTCCGGCGGCGCATCAGGTGATGATGATTTACACCAGGCGATACGTACTGCGGTAATAAATAAACGGGCCGGCGGCATGGGATTAATCTCAGGCCGTAAAGCATTTCAGAAACCAGTGAAGGATGGCATTCATTTACTGAATGCTATTCAGGATGTTTATCTATCCAGTGATGTAACTATTGCCTAAGTTGTTTTATTAACACACTAAATTGTAAACAGATCAGATTCTCGTACTATTTAATATTAATTAGATGTATTAATATATAGATTAACAATAAACCTGTGTTTTTATGGTTTATTGATATAGATAAATAAACTATAAAAACACAACCACTATATTAACAGTGTTCACAATTACTTTTTATATAAAATATCAGGGGAAATGACTATGCCAACTGTAAAAAAACCTGCCGTTAAAAAGAAGACTGTCGCGAAGAAGAAGACCGTTACTAAAAAGAAAAAAGCGATAACAAACCGTAAAGCGGCTCAAAATAAACGCAAAGCTTTAGCTAATAAGCTGAAAGATGATTTAAAAACCACTAAAAATGCACTCAAATTTGCTAAAAAAGCCGCTAAGGAAGAACTTAAACTTGCAAAAGAAGCAGCCAAAGCTGAAATTGATGTATTAAAAGATCAACTTAAAGCCACATTAAAACGTGAACAGGCACTACTTCAACTTGGAGAAAAGAAAGCCAAAATGATGTTGGCAGCTGGTGAACGCTGGGAAAAACAACAAATTGCTAAAATCAAAAAACTGGCTGTAAAAAAACGTCGAAAATAAATATAAAAAAATCAGGGTCAGACAGTAATTTTCGCTAACATTAGAAAACACTACTCTCTAACCCTGTTTTTCGATTTTCCATCGACCCCATTAATTATTTACCCTTTTAATTTCTTAATCATATGGCAAAGAAGCTGTTAATAACTTAATACTCTATCAATATATTTATTAATATAGAATGTACGGGCCACCAGCAATCGCAATAACCACACAAAGCCCTAGTAACATATTAATTAAGCCTAGAATACGTATAACACGTAAATGCCCCTCTGCTCTCTCATGCGCATGACTTTGAATAGAACGCTTGAATTTCTGGTAAAAAATAAAATATATCAATAAAAAAACGACTATCATCAGCACGCCCAAACATGCCATTACAAGAATATAAACAGGAGCATTCATAAAATCATTAAAACGGTAAATAAGCATACCAATCCCCGAGCTCAGCAAGGTCAATACAGCCAGCCATACCCAAAAGAAAAAAGACTTTAGAATATTAACCCACACTGCAAGTTGCTGCTCCTGGTCCAGCATGCTAATTGCAGGTCCTGACACCACTATAAGAAAAAACATTCCTCCAACCCATATATTAATGGCTATTAAGTGAATGATGATAGCTATAGCATTAAGCATAATATTTACCTAAATGAATAATTATAGGGGCGATGATAAATTATAACGACAATAATTCTCAGTTGTTACCTACCCATTTTATTTCCATATACATTATATAAATCACTAATATCATCAATACAATTTGATAATAATTGGTGCAAGAGAAAAACATCCACTGCTATTAATAATAATTTCGCTCTGACACCTATTAACTAATTTAAAATAATTATTTATCTTTTACTCTGAACTCAATCATTATTTAAAAATTTATACGTCATGTTTTTTATTTGTAAATTTAATAATTAACCAGGTTGAGCTTATAGCAAATATCAATATAGCCGCTGCCGCTACAACATTACTTAACAATTGCGGTGACACAACTAACAACGTTCCCAACATCAGCATCATTACACCTGATAACAATTTTAATACAATGCCTTCCTGTTGAGATAATTTTCTTGAACCCAGTTTTATAGTAAATAAAACAACAATAGCTAATAAAGGCAATATATAAACCACGTTATACAACATTAGATATAAGTAATAACTTTCTACAGGCAATGATTTTAACGTCAATATTCGGGTGTACACCATCGGAAAGCCAGCCGTGCATAACAATTCATAGCTATTTGCCACAATAGCTAACACGACTGTAGCCAGAACAACTACCACTATTGAATCAAGACGTAACAGGTATCGGATACGATCAAATATTTTAGGCTTTGCATTTTCAGACAAACTTAGTGATACACCTTTTTTAAACCAGAAATAATCTTTAATATTTATAAGTGAAATAACAATAGCAACAGCACCTGCTATTAGTGTAATTAGACGTAATTCACCTAAATATATAAACAGGTTAAGCCAGGCAGACATAAACAGGAAATAGATAGCGCCTGAAAAGAACACAAAAATACCACCTATCAATGCCATTCTGCTCCGACTCTGACCATGAACCATCATACTCAGCAAAAATAACAAAACAAAAAAAGCACAGGGATTTAATGCATCCATACCTGCAATAAAAATGGTTAACATCAGTAGTGAATAATCATCTGTTGATATATCACCCAATATAGGAATATCAACTGATGTTAAATATTTTGGATCTAATACAAATTTAGTTGTATTGTCTGGATTATTTTCTTTGGCAAATTGATAACATGCTTGCAAATAAGATTTTAATAATTTACCTGTTGTAGCTTTACTATCATAACCACTAATCAAATTTCCACAAAACATAAACGTGGGTACGCTGCGCGCATCATTTCCAAACCTTTCAGCCATATCAATATAGGTTTGTACATTTTCTGGGTAATTTACTAATTCGAGTGAATGTAATTTTAACCAGGGAAGTTGCTGATCTATTTCATCAATATCAGGCCGTGCTACCTGGCAATGGGGGCATTTTTCTGACCAGAAAAAATATAAATGAATAATTGGCTGATCATTTGTGTTTTTCTCATACCAAAGGGGTTCATCTAATGCAAATGCATCCGCCACTGGCAACATAAGAAAAAACAGCATTAATAGATAACTAATATTTTTTTCTATTCTATTCATTACCTTTCGTTTATCCATCATTATTAGCAATAATTTCTATAATCATGCTAACAAAGCACGGGAGGTATCTCCATCAAATATTTTGTGATCCTGATAATTCTTCTCACACCTGCAGCTTGTTATGCTGAGTCTCAAGGTATTGTGTTAAAAGGAGACTTTCCCCTATAATCGGTCAACTCGACTCATAACAACCCGTCCTGGCCCAATAGTAGACGCCTGAGTATTAAAGGGGGCGTGACAATTGTAAATACTAATAATTATCAGCAGTCACCGACCCCATTAATTCACCTCATATTATTATATTATGTCAGCGCAAAAACCGTGACATAATAACCTTATGTTACTAACCACTACTCTAGAGACTCTGAAGTGAAACAATCTATAAAACCCAGAACAAAGGCCACTGCCCTGCAGGCATTCTATGGTAATGCAATCTTACGATTAAGGTGTGCTGATAATGCGTGAGCCAATACGACTGGATAAACGTTGTGTTGAGCTGTTTGATTGCTCACGTGGCGATGCAGTGAAGTACATTCAAGGTGGCTGGGTGCTGGTAGATGGCGAAGTAGAAGAACGCCCTCAGTTTAAAGTGCAGAATCAGCAGATAGAACTGCATGAAAATGCGTCGTTAGAGCCAATTGAACCGGTAACGCTACTGCTCAATTTGCCCGATGGGTTTGGTACCGATGATTCAACTGAAATGCAGCAATTAATCACCACCGAGAGCCATTGTGATGAAGATTACTCCGGTGTGCACATGCTCAACAAACATTTTTATGATCTTAAACCCGCTTCAATTCTACAGAATGGAGCTTCGGGTTTAATGGTATACAGCAAAGACTACAAGGTGATACGCGTACTACTTGAAAATGACAAAAAGAAAGAAGAGGAATACATCGTAGAATTTAGTGACGAGTATACGTCCGAGACACTAGAGAAACTAAACTGGCTTGCGCATAGTAAAGATGAATCACTTCCTAAATACAAAGCCAGCAAGCAAAGCGAAAAATGCATGCGTTTTGTAATTGAGTTTGCAGACCCCGATCAAATTGAAACCCTGTGTAAACGTTTCAACTTAACTATTGTAGCGATGAAACGGATTAGAATAGGTCGGGTTTCTATGAAAAAATTACCGTCTGGTCAGTGGCGCTATTTATCCAGAAAGGCTATGTTTTGAGAATATAACTCTAAGAAGAATTGGTATTGGAGTGCACACTCTCTAAACATTAGAAACAATTGTGCTCTGGACTTCCCCCTATTATCTTACGCGCTAATGGGTGTTGCTGAGATTAATACAATTATTCAGTAAATTAGGATAATTCCTTAAATTGATTGTAGGCTTTTTCTAGTCGATCATCTTTTACTTTATTTAAACTAAAAATGGTATCGCATTTATCTGCGGAAGCAAAATCAATCATAATTATATTCGGAAAGAAAGCTTTCATACGCATTTTTTGATTAGATTTTCGTTTCAAAATTTTATCCAACGAGAGCTGATGATCGATAGATGCCTCCAGGCCACAGCGCCACAGCTCATCCATTTTATTAACGCCTGTATTCTTCGACCACAGCAGATTATTTCTGCTCTTGATACTGCTAAGTGATCCCGTAGCAGTCCAATACATCATACCTAATACATAGGGTGATTGAAGGTCATCGGCATTAGCCATTTGTAACATAAGCTTCTTTTGCTTTTTAAAATTTTCACTCATTTTGCTTTTATTTGTTTTCCAGAAAGCCCCAGCTGATGTTCCGCCTTTTCCAAAATATTGAAGCCCTTTGTAACCAATAGTATAGGCTTTAGCTGGCCCCTTTTTAGCCTTAAGAGACCTAAAGCCCAGGATGCCATCTTTAGCACCTTGCGTTATATCTTTAAGGGCTTTATCGTTAAATACGCAAATCACTTTTCTAGAAACTTCGTCAAGTGTAAGCCTGCCGAAATCTTTACCCTGATCTACAAATATACTGCTACCAAGAATATTGATACAGTAATCAGCTATCAGCTGATAGTTTGTACACTTATCAAACTTTAAAATAAGAAACTCTTTTGAATTACCACGAGTAACAAATGATTTTGCCTGTTTAAGCATGTTGGACAATTTAAGTCCCGTCACTCCATACTTCATACCACTACTAACATTAACACTGTAGTCATCCTTGGCATGGCTGCTTTGTAGCTGGACATTAGATGTACTTTTTCCTTTACCATGGTATCCAACTAATGAAGCGCCGTTTTTACCACCCTGAGCAAGAATACGTAGATCAAATAGACGAATACCGGCATTTGCTTGTTTCCCTATATCGAGATCCTGTGTTTGAACAGCTTTACCCCCATTTGTGATAGAGGCATCATGACTTCCTGCAAAAATAATTTCGCTTAATCGCTTACCGCCGCCTAGTTGGTGATAGTTAATTCCCATAATTACATCCTTTATTTATGTCAATTTTTATGGATTATAGTCCTTTAAATGAAAGAGGAGCTAATTTTTAATCCCTCCTTTCCTTTTTTCACCTTTTTCAAGGCTGCACTCCACCACAAGCCTATACATCCCTAATATGAATGCCGTACTCACAACTTCAGAGCAGCAAAACTGGCTTGCACATAGCAAAAACGAATTACTGCCAAAATACAAAGCCAGCAAGAAAAGTGAAAAATGCATGCGTTTTGTAATTGAGTTTGCAGACCCCGATCAAATTGAAACCCTGTGTAAACGTTTCAACTTAACTATTGTAGCGATGAAACGGATTAGAATAGGCCGGGTATCTATGAAAAAATCACCTCGGGTCAGTGGCGCTATTTATCCAGAAAGGCTATGTTTTGAGAATATACGCCTGTTATTTATTAATTAAATAAGCGCATTAGCCCTTAAATCAGAACGGGAAATCGGAACGGAAAACAATTTTGTTTTATGCCCGACTCATAGACTGTACAATACTCACACTGCAGCAACTATATCGACACTTGAAAACCATAATATAAGTATGTTACCAAAATAAATGTACCAGTAACCTGAACTACATTAACAACTCTACCAAAAACAGGATGCACAATGTCTGAACAAATTGCCAAACAATGGCTAGAAGAAGCAATCTCTACAGCCGCGAATAAAGATCATGCTGCACATATGAATCTCATATCAAAAAAAGTGACCTTACAGGGCATGGCTGATTTTGAAAACATTGGTTATGATGACTGGGCCGCACAAACGCAACACGAATTTGAAAACAATGTATTGAAAAGCATTAGTTACAAAGGTTTTAAACCACTCAAAAGCACACAAACCCACATTATGTTTAAAACATTTGAAACGGTAGAAGCCAATGACGGCACGGTAAATGCTCAAGGCATAGAAATACTATTAGAAAAAGAAAATGATGAACAATGGAGACTGGTGCAGGAGCGGATATTACCTGAAGAAGAAGCAAGTCATGATGGACTTGTTGCTTAACGCCTTTTTTTAGGTACGTAATTCAAAATAGAAACAGGCACCACTTTTTTAACATCAAAGCCCTCGAATTCTTTTCGTACAATAATATGCCCCAGACGACTTTCGATAGCACAAAGATTTTTAAAATCATTTTTTGTTACAAATGATACAGCTTCACCGCAAGCACCCGCACGACCGGTACGACCAATTCGATGAATATAATCTTCAGTCTGGTATGGCAAATCATAATTAATGACACGAGTAAGGTTATCGATATCAATACCGCGAGCAGCTATACCTGTAGCCACTAAAAATTTTAGCTCACCTGATTTAAATTCGCCCAGCACTCTTTCACGAGAAGCCTGACTTCTGCCGCCATGAATGGCCTCAGCTTTAATGCCGCGCTTTTCAAGCTGACTAACCAGCTTGGCACAGGCATGTTTTTTCTCAATAAAAATAAGCGCCTGTTCCCATTGCAGATCTTTAATTAAATGGCTTATTAATGCAGACTTCCTGTCTTTATCTACCGTGACCAGCCACTGATCAATTTTCGGTGTAGTAGCAGACCCGGGAGATACCGATATTTCTACCGCATCGTCGTTAACGGTATCGGCTAAAAAACGCACATCATTCGTTAGCGTGGCTGAAAACAATAAACTCTGACGTTGTTCAGGCAAACGATCAATAATATTATTGATATCGTCAATAAAGCCCATATCCAGCATTCTGTCGGCTTCATCCAGCACCAGCACTTCAAGCTCATCAAAATGTATCGACCTTTGATGTGCCAAATCTATCAGCCGCCCCGGGGTGGCAACCAGAATATCAATACCTTCCAGTAACCGTTGTTTTTGAGCCTCGGTATCAACACCACCAAACATAGCCATTGAGCTAAGGTTTAAATACTTGCCGTACTGTGCAACATTTGACTCAACCTGCACTGCAAGCTCACGAGTGGGCACAAGAATGAGCGCACGTATACGCTTGCCACGCAGCGTGCATTCGGTATTTAACAACTCGAGTATCGGCAATACAAAACTGGCCGTTTTACCTGTACCCGTTTGCGCAGCGGCAACCAGATCTTTACCCGACAAGATAACCGGGACTGCCTGTTTCTGTATCGCTGTGGGCTCGGTATAACCAAGCTCATCCACCGCTTTTAAAATAGAATCACTTAATCCAGGCATTGAAAATGGCATATAAAATCTCAGGTGTATAAATAATGGAAATTAACAACGAACGGCTCAGGACACTATGGCAGGATTGTGCAAATAACTGATCGCGAGAAAGAGCAAAGACGCCAAGTATAACAGTAAGCCTTATTATTAAGTCAGCTAAGAAGATAGATACCGAAAATATTTAGCTGGGGTAAATTAGAAACATATCGCTCTTTAAAGGGTTTTATGACAATGACTGGTGTGAATATTTATCACTTGTCATCACCCCTTCAGTTTAGCGTAGAACTCTCTATTAAAAATGCTCTTCCACACGAATAGACTCGAAGCCAATATCACGTCCCACCTCGGTCACCTGCTTCAAAGTATGATAGAGGCGTTCGTGCCCTGAGTGATCAGTTAACATTTCTATTTTTCCAGTTGGTGTATGAAACAACAAATGCCAACCATTGCCCTTTTCAGATGGTTCAGCTGCCGCACCTGTCAGATGGCCAGCTTCAAATTCTGCTTGCGCATGCATAAGATCCATATCTATCTCCTGCGTTTTTTGTCATTACCTCAAAGTCTAGCGCACCCTGAATAACACCCATAATAATAAAATTTAAGCTTAATAATTAACTCTATTTATCATTTCTATAAACAGGACGAGCTGCACCCACAAACAGTGGTTTATAAGCTATAAAATAAATAGCCAAATGACAAAAGGAGATCGCTATGCAACACCAACAAACAATCGATCCTGCACGTCTTGGCCCCCTCTCCCAGCTAGTTGGTTCATGGGAAGGAGACACAGGCCATGACGATTATTCCAGTATCACAACCAACCCCGTAGAAACCAAATACCGTGAGACCACCACTTTTGAACCTGTCGGCCCTATAAAAAATGGTTCGCGTGAACTGTATGGTTTACGTTATACCACTAGCGCCTGGCCAACCGGTGAAGACAGGCCATTTCATCAGGAACTGGGATACTGGCTATGGTCTCCAAAAGACCATCAAATTGTACGTTGTTTTACCAATCAAAATGGTGTCACCATCCATGCCGGTGGTCACTGTGAAGACGATTCTCATCATATAGAAATGATGGCAAACGCAGAATCAGATGAATACGGTATTTCATCCAGCCCATCTTTAAATGAAGGTCATAAAATGCTGTCATATAAATTCGAGCTAGATATGTTAAATGATAAGCAATTTAGCTATACGGAAGAAACACATTTAAAAAATGGTGCCAATGAAGACGTACTTGTACATAAAGATAGAAATGCAATGACTAAACTTTTTTAAGCACATGACTATCTGCCTGTAACAAAGGTCACTTCACACAAGTGACCTTTTTTAATGAAGTAAATAATATGAAAATAATTGTTTTTATCATCCTGATTTTTACAATAACATTTAGTTTAAATAGTGTTGCTGAGATAGCGCCCACTAACAGCGAGCTTGAAAAATGGTTTAATAGTGATGACGAACTATCAACCGAGCATGTCAATGAAGGCGAATTAAATTTTCTGGAAAAAACCCCGGAAATACCCAACTTTCATTCTATAAATCGACTTTCTATTAGTCAGGAAAGCTTAATAACAGGCTGGGTACTACTCGAGCAATGTTACGAGAATCTTGACCCTGTCCCAGTAACTGACATTGAGTATCAATATAAATCAATACGTAATTTACGCATAACAACACAACAGAATATTGAAGCGGCAACCGTTGATAATAAGACTATTCATCTTGATACCGTAAATAAAAATGCAAAACTCTGCATTAAAGCCGAAGTAAAAATTTTAAAAAAAATGAACAACACTCATTTTAGTTTAACTAACGGTCCATTTCATCGACAGTTTCTGGATGGTTACTACCCATACCATTTAAGCCTACAGATAAATTACCCATCATCAATTCTGCAGCTTGCATCAACCTCACCCAGAAATCAAAAAGGTTTCATAGTAAAAAAAGAAGTTGATATGCTTTATATTGAAAGTCACTTCGAAGGCAAACTGATAATACATTTTATGTTTAATAAAATAATCGCTAACTCATAAAAAACGTAGCCCTACATATTATTTTTTAAAGCTGTAAGCGCCCGAAGAAAATTTTCTGAATTGTCACAGGGTATACGACAGTCGATGGTGCCCTTCCACCCCTCCTGAAAAGCGGCGGCATCTATCACTATTCGAAGTCGCGCTTTTTCATCAAGACTAATATCAAATGCCTTAAACGATTCGTGTGAGACAGGCACGTGAAAAACAGGCGGGATAACGTTTCCTCGGAAGCACGCAAAACTATTTTTTGTAAGAACAACCGAACCCATAATCAATGAGATTTTTCGGCCATAATACACATAAGGTGCACGGAAGTTTCTGTATCTAACCACAATGGACAGCCCTTCATCCTGAAGTATAATACCTTCTTTTTCCATGTCACTGCGATATCGTTCTGGGATTTTTCCAAATCCGAACCAGCGATAGAGAATCGATTTCGCCATGTATATTTCTAACCTTGTATCTGAGTTTATATTTGAGCTTAATGAATTAAACATGAGTAATCGTATTTACTGAAGAGTTATTAAGCCCTACGGGTTTTAATATCAACGACGGTATCGGATGATTTTCTCTTCAAGTGTATATTCATATCAAACAGCTCAGCAATAGAACGGCTTTGCTGTAAACGGCGTCTGAGAAATTCACGGGTATTGCGCTGATTTTGAGAACGATCCATAACCCAGTAGCTAAAGGTAAGTAGATAGAGAGACGTCAGACCTATCTCCTCAGCAATACGCGAAAGATGGGTTGTCTGGCTATGTGCTGCTTCAAGAAACCACTGCACAGTACGGCTAACCCTCAAAACACCCAGAACCTGCAAGTGTAAATGGGCAGGCTCAAGCTTATATAACAACATATCTCTGGAAACGGTTTTGTGTTTCGCAAGCTCATCTAACCAGGCCATGATAAGCGAATGAATGCGACTGGCTTTGTTCAGGTTCAGAAAATCAGCAGGTTCAGCCGTCTTCAACATGGACTGATCTGCCCTGTCATACCAGGCCTCAACCAAATCATCTTTCTGACGGTAAAACATATGAAGACGACTCAACGGAATATCAATCCGCTCTGCTACATCGTGTAACCGTAAAGACTCCCAGCCACAATTGTCTGCCAGGAGTAAAGCCGTATCCAGAATCATATCTGCCTGATTATGCGATCTGCTCATGGTGGTTAACCTCTATGCTTATATAAATAAGAATAGCTCAGATGTGATGAATAAAGTTAATGAACGGATAACTGGTTGTGCCTTAAGCGTGAATTGCTAGCAGAGCACAATACTCTCTAATATTAGAAACAATTGTGCTCTGGCATCTATTTTCAGCGAGCACTTAAACTAATTTATAGCGACTGCAATTGCCGTTTTTCACTGTATCGTTTGCATTCACTGAAGTATTTTTTTGTACTTACAGGCATTGGTGTTCTGGCACGGGTAATAAATGCAATTAACCTGCAGCCGTGCTTCATCAGATATTTAATATCGAATTCACGCATCAGTGAATGGTTTATTGCAGCCTCTTCTGTTACAGACGAAAAGTCAATAATCGCTTCACCAGCCACCACAAAGTCTGACCAGACATCCAGCACATTGTCATCAGTACGCAGGGTTTCGCATTTGTATTTAGCGGTTTGCGCATAGTTTAAAATTAGCGGCTCTAAACCGGCAAAACGGCGATCTTCTTTTATGCTATCCGTCATATATGCGGCAACCTGATCAAGATTTTTCATGGTCATTGCGATTTTTACATAACGACTTTCATAGAATTCTTCTATGGGCATAATAAATGCTTTAAAAGGTTCTCCCCAAAGCTCATCAATACCTTCATCACCATTGCGGTGTTTAACCATTTTTCCATATTCCAGTGCCTGCTGAAGGCACTTGCCACAGGTTCTCATTAAATCATTGTCTGGTTTAATTTCTACACCTTTGGCCTCCAACTCTACAAGACTGGTAAAGATGTCAGCGGCTCGATTAAACAGAGCCCCTGCTAACATGGCACCCTTTACCCGTTTTTTACTCTGATCGGTTTCTGCTTCATACACGTCAAACACTTCTTCAAGCAATCTGCCCGGAATATTAATGCCGTGTTCCATATGATTAAATAAGCGGCGTGTTAATGACTGTATCAGATCTTTTTTAGCGGTCAGGTTATCTACAGGAGGCTTATAACATTTTACCCAGTAGCCATCGTAATAGACGGAAGTAACCCCATCATTTTCTTTACGTAAGCCATTTTTTACGGTGTCTTTCATGCTTAATTCGCTATCACTAATTTTATTATTCTCTACAAACAAACCCAAACTTTGCTCATGTATTAATTATAGCGCTAAAAAATCTTCTATTGTTACTTTATCAAAGACAAAAAAACTAATTATTTAGCAGATTTAGAGTAACGAGTGATAACGGCAGTTAAGCCATTATCGCCTTCTTTGTATATTTAATTAATTAGTGCCAGAGCACAATACTCTTCAATCATAGAAACAATTATGCCCAGCCGTAAGCACTCGAAGAAAACTTTCAATATAAAACAAATAATCTGGGGGGGTTCACTCTGACACTTTTTTACTTTTTAATTTAACATCAGATTTTAAGAGTTTTTTCAAAAAACCTATATAAACAGGACTCATCCATTCGCGCCCACCAATAGCCTGATACTTCACTTCACCTTTAGGGTTTATCAAAAATGATGTGGGTAAACCTCGAGGCTTCCATACTTCGGTAACCAGCCCATCAACATCCATCAAACTATTCAAATCAACATTTATAGAACCTAAAAACTCAAAAACGGTATCTTCATCTTCAGCCGTATTAACCATTACAATTTGAAATGCTTCACCCTTCATTTTATCAGCTAACTCTTGTATCACCGGCATCTCTTCTCTACAAGGACCACACCAGCTTGCCCAGAAGTGAAGAAAAACCCAGCGCCCTTTTGAATCATTTAATTCAAATGGCTCACCATCAATATCATTTAAGGTAAAGTTTTGTGCACTACCAATATCATAATGCCGTATACCAAAGGGCACCTCTGAGCTACTTGCATTTATCGATAAGTTTACAAATACGCCAAGCACAAAAACCATTAGTGTTAATACTTGTTTTATACTCATTCTGCATTCTCTTGCGCATCTTCGGCACAATATAATTTATCTGTGGTAATCACTATTTGTTCACCTTGTTTATTCTCACCGGTCGCGAACGTTGCAGTAACGCTTATCGGCTGATCACTAAAGGGCAATAGAATATTACCCCCTTCATGCTCACCTGGCAGGTAATCCAGTGTTTCAGGAATTAACGTCCAGCGAAATGTAGACTGCTTACTCAACGGCACACCCATGTTTTGCCAGCGTTGTTTCCAGTAGTCGCGATGTTCTCGTATTATGGGTTTACCACCCGCGGTAAATTTCCAGTTACTCATATCTAACCAGATTTTTTTATTACTTGTATTGTGTATGCCAATAGTGATGAAACATTGTTGTTTAATCACATCACGCATCTCTTTAGGAAACCCACGCGCTTCATAAAACGAGCCCATTTGGTTCGCTGATCTCGGCGTAAAGTTTACTTCCATTTCTGGTGTTTTTACGATAACAGGCTGAACAGCTTGCATACTTGTAACGACTAGACCTAGTGTGATTAATTTAAACATTATTGACCGTGTGTTATGTTTATTTAAAAATTATTAAATTAATTGATGCCCACTCTGGCACCTGTTAATTATACATCTACAACTAAACTTACATCAAACCCAACTACATTCTCACCCGGATACCCCGCCTGATTTGAAAGAATCCGTGTATCACTAATAACCCTGTCTAAATTTGCATGAGTATGCCCGTAAATCCACAGGTTAATATCAAACATTTCAATCAACGAGCTTAAGTCTGAGTGAAAAGCCGCAGTCAACTCATCTACCGGAAATGCCGGATGCTGACAAACAGGATGAGGCCCATGATGAGTAACAATAACGGTTTTACCCTTAAACGGCTCAGACAGTTTTTGCTTCAACCAGTTTAATTCGATATTGTGTTGTGTGAGTGCATGGTGAGGTTTAAATTTTAGATAACGTCCATCTGAATTGAAACGTATTTTTCGATGATCGGCCAACACATTTTCTATACTCAGCATTACCCGCTCTTTTGGTATAGCCGTGAATGCTTTGTAATCTGTCCATAACGTAGCACCCAGAAACCGAACATCATCTACAATGCATTCACCATAATCTAAACATGAGACCTGTGTACCTTCACAAAGCTTTTGTATTTTATCTTTCAGGTGATTAAACTCATGCCCATAATATTCATGGTTACCTGATACATAAATAATTTTTTTAGATAACCGCTCAGCTTCAGAAATAGCCCACTCTACCCCATGAACACCTGTATCAATATCACCCGCCAATACAATAATATCTGTATCGGTTTCTGGTAAACGACCAGACCATTTATGCAAAGGGTCAAACTTACCACTTCTTAAAAACTCATTATGTAAATCACTGAGAATATGTATTTTCATAGTTATTTATCAGGTTTTATAAATAATTTAAAATTAAACGAGTTCCAGAATAGTAACTAACTACATATAATATTGGCTAGACCTGAAGCATTCTGGGTCATTTATTATGTTCGTATCTACCTGTTACAACTGTACCTACTTATTAATAAATAACTGATTGATTTCATCAGATTTAAGAATAGCCGCTAATTTATACGCTTGCCCTGTTTCCTGAATCAATACTTCAGCAGGTATACCTAAGCCTTGATGTAACTTACGAATCATACTTAAACTTAATGGTCGTTTTCCATTAAGCACTTCTGATACTTTTGATGCAGAACCAAAATATTTAAGCATATCTTTTTGCTGCAACCCCTGCTGCTCCATACGAAATTTAATAGCTTCAAGAGGCACAGGTTTATCGACAGGAAACTGTTCACGCTCATAGTGTTCAATTAGCACTGACAACACTTCCAGCTCATTCTCTTCATTAGAACCAGATGCAGGATTCAAATGCATTAATGCCATCAATCGTTCAACAGCCAATTTATGCTCAGCTTTAGACTTAATTACTTTTAGAATAGACATTAACCATCTCCTTAAAACTTTTGCTTATCATACTCAGCATGCGTACCAACCCATTCAATAACGACGATTCCATTCTGATACCTCACTTTCACTACAAGGCGATAGTGATTACCTTTAATATTAAAAATTACCCGGTTATCTGCCAGAAAATCAGCGGAGTTATACCTGTTTTTAATATCCTGCGGTGTAACCCATTGAGCTCTGTTCGCCTCATCAAACCATGCGTCTAATGCGCCTTTGCCGTGATTATGCTTTTTTGAGAACTTATCAAGTATGTCACGTCCTATGACTCTCATATAGATCTACCTTCCCATTTTGGGAATTATACACTCATTTCCCAAAATGGGAAGATTAAATATAATTTATGTCCTTAGATTTAACTTATTTATAACCTCTAAGCTAACATATTGATATATATGGATTATATTTCAAAGTTAGCGATATAAATCTTCAGCTTTAGCAAGTGAACCGTATATAAGCACCAGTACTATTTGCTCATTTACTGACGTAATGCTGCCTTAATTACATCTACAATGGCAAACGTTTTTCGAATCATATTTAACAACTCACTGTAGGAGTTATCTTCAGATGACGATACAAAAGCGATGCGAAGCGAGCCATGTAACTTACACAACACACACCGCTTAGTAACAACCATCACAACTCATAACAAACCCCAGTCTCTTTAACCTCCCCACTCCCATCACCACCAACATCATCACGCACCAACTGCTGCTCAATAAACTCATCAAGCGCATCACCATGCACCAGATAAACCCCTTTACGAAGCCGATACAAAAACCGCGTGCGACTCATTTCAACCCGCCCTGGCTCAATAGTTGAAGCCGGTAAAAATGAATTATTGTAATCAGTAGTCACATCAGAAAAATAAGCCTTAAACTGTTTAAGCGTAACCACCACACCCCTGTCTTCAATAGAACCCAACTCCCCCTTAACCACCGCATCTAAAAACCGCTGCTTTAAAGTGATGATAAATCCTTATCAAATTTAATTACCAAACTCACAACACACAACTCGCACCTAAACCCAACGCTTCACTACTCGTTCCCACGGTCCCCCTTGGTAACGCATACCAAACTCAAAGTACGATACAAACCCAAAACATCATTCCTTCTCCTTACCACCCACCTGATTCATCTCAAAAATTCCACTAATAATTTCCCCCATCACCCACAAATAATTATCAACCTGCTCATGAAACACATCAGGGTGAACATCATCACCACAACACACAGGTTTAAACACAGGCGGGTTATCAAGCAAATGAACAAGATGCCCCGTATAACGAATCAAGCGCACCTTATACTGAGTATCATTAAACCTGGTGGGTAAACCTTGCTCATCATCCACATCAAAAGAATGAAACCGCAACGGAATTTCAACCAGCTTAGCTGGCTTAGAAGAAGACTTTTCAAATTGATCATCACACATAAAAACACTCCCTATTAAAAGTTAACCATCTCTTGTAGGTGCTCCTTCAGGTGCACATCTTTTGTAGTTTCATAACCATTATGTTTAGTGCACCTAAAGGAGCACCTACAAAGTAAAACGTCATACCTGCGAAGGCAGGTACCCAGCGACTTAAAATCAAATATAAAAGGAAACCAGAACCCCAAACGAGGCTCCAGCAAGTTCAACCACCCATGACTAATACACACTGCCAAAACACAAAACCCACCCACAGCAAAACCTCAACAACACACAATCTCGCAGTCGAATTAAAGCAGGCCTGATCAAAAAACGAACAATAACGCCCGTGGTTTCCAATAAACCGAACAGATAAAGTGAAATCAAAGAATAAAAGCGCCGAAACTCACCTGAGAATACAGAAAAATGCACAGGTAAAAACGCAGGGTGTGAAGAAAAATAACGGATTGCCGAAAAAAAACTACCGGCAATAGGGTGTCCTAGCTTAGAATGTGTCTCAGCCATATTCAACTCGTTATAGTTGGTTGTGGTTAGCAGGCTTTCGGTGTTACAGCACCTTGGGTCTGCGATTTTTTATTTTATAAAGTTAGTTAGCCGATAGATCTCTCCTGTTGTTTTCTGTAGTTATTAAAACCACATATATTAAAAATAGATAATGAAGCGCACGTTGTTAATGCTCGCTTATTGAGTGTATGCAAGGTGGAAGATAGTTGTCAAATTAATATTTTATAGAACTACAGATGTGATTTTATACTTTTCAGACTACTACTTAAAATCATTTATATTTATAAGCATTAAGAAAATAAACATGAAGCAACTAACGTACTACTTGAAGCTATCATGACCCTATATATTTATTTACTTACACTAAAACAGGTTAAGTTATATTATGACTTGAAGGCAATGAGACTTGATAACGAGAGCCAACTTTGAAATATTCAATACGCCCTTCATTAACTAACTTTTCCATCATTACCGACATCAACCAGCCTTTCTGACCATCTTCTGTAGGACTATAAGACAGCAAATCAAGACCAAGATCTTTTTTTAGAACAGCGGCTTTAACTGAAGCTTGACCATCATTAGATTGCAATCTAATATAATCTATAATTACGTCACCAATAGAATTAAGATGATTTTCTATATTTTTCTTATGATTCACTCAACACCTTCCAATCCTCTTCATTCGATTTATACCATCCATTTATTACTTGCTATTTATAGAACAATGCTCAACACATCCTATTATTAGGAATAATTTCGTACTGACAATTGATAATGGCATATTGAAATTTAAAACCATAATAATTTTCATTCTGAACTGCCTGATAAATTGTATTCTAATTAGATTTAGTTTATAAACTTTTTAAAATCCGACTGAATTTTTAATAGCTGCATTCGAAGTCGCTTAAACTCATCAAAATTATATTCTTTTTCATCACCACCATGTGAATGCAGAATCAATTTACCTTCATCTGTTAGCTTAGCATGTTGATGTGCCAATTTATTCCTTTCTGATTGTGTTTTACATAAATTGGAACCTTCAGACAAAAACTCGTGCTGAGCCGATCCTTCTTCAAAGAGCTTTTTGAAGGCAACACGAATAACTTGAAATTCAGTCAAAAAAGGATCCTTAATTGCATCTTCTACACATGTTATTTTTTCAACTTTTACGGATTGATTAAAAACTTTATCTTTTAATTTCTCCTTTATATATTCTAGGAGCTCAGACCGCTTAATAGGATCGAGTGCTGTACATGCCTTGTTAAAGGAATCTCTCATTTTTACATCTGTGTGACTCATAGATGACATAACCACACCACGGATATTATTAATATCTGATATTTTTTTTATATGATCTTCAATTAAAGCCTCAACTTGATCATTAAATATTTCTCTATCAATAATAAAGACTCCATCAACCTTAGAATCATAAAGTTTTTTTCTAAGGACATTTTGCTTGGTTCCACTATAGAATATTAAGTCAGTGTAAATCTGTCTACGCAACTCCTTCGCTATAGTAAGCCCATCCTCACTATCACCGCCCAGATCATAGTCAAATATAATTAAATCATAAGGATTATAATTAGATAATGTTGATGCAAGCTTTCGAATATCATCATAACTAATTTTTGTTTCTTTTTCTATTTCAGGAATAAACCCGTGAGAGGAGACAAAATCCTCAACATTAGAAACTGATTCTTTAACGTTTTCAAACTGATCTTCAAACCATAATATTTTATATGTTAATTTCATAATTTTTTTACATTTATAGTTAACCCTAACCCTCTATCAGGTTGATTATCTGATAGAGATATTTCACCACCCATTTTTTCTAACTGTTTTCTTATATGATATAAACCCAAACCAGAGCCTCTTGTGGTCGTATATCCTTTTTCAAATATTCTCTGTGGTTCGATTACTTTACTATCTAAACCGTTACCATTGTCAACCACTTCAATATTTAACACATTATTTAAAGCAGAAGAAATAATAAAATCAACCCTTGAAGCACGTGCTTTATTCGAATTATTCACAATATTATCAAGAATAACACCCAATTCTATTGGTGTGAAATTTGTAACAAATCCTTTTGTATTATTAATAACATTTATATTAATACCATGGTGATATGATGTAGTTATTTTATCTAGATATTGTTCAATATGTTGACATATATCAGCATGTACTTTTTCTGAATCTAACTTATAGTTAGCTAAAGTAGCGAACCTAGAGGTGGTGATTATTTTTTCAATTAACACCAATAGCTCATCAAGAATATCTCTAACTGTATCACTAGAAATTTCTTCAGTTTTATTTAAAGAGAAATACTTCCTAAAGGCATTTTTTAGTTTTTGTCTATTTTCAACAGCGTAAATGATAATTTGGTGCATAAAGCTCTCAAGCTGATCTTTATCACGTGATTCACTGGATGTTAAATATAAACTCCTCTTTTTCTCGTCTTCGTAAGCCGTGCTAATTTTTTCTTTTTCAGTCTCAGCAGCAACCCTTCCTTGGCGTTCAGAACTCTCTCTGTGTTCAGCCTTTATTCGCGCTTCAATTTCTTGCTCTGCTATCTTTAAAGCGTCATCTTTTTCTTTCTCTAATTTCTCATACTCTCTGCGTGCAGATGAAACAGCTTTTTTTAAATTCACATCATTTGAGTCTTTAGCAAGTGACTCTAAATTATTAATTGATTTTTCAAAATATACTGATTTTTCATTTAATACTGAAACTATATCTTTATTATATTCAAGAAGATCGAGGTTATCAGACTTTGAAAGACTTTCAATCAATTTGATGATTTTCGTTCTATTTTCATCAAGTCCAAGTCGCTCAGCAGTCTCATGTATTTTATCTAACTTATCTTTCCAATTCACGCCCACCACATAGCTTTCGAAACGTCTAAGGCATTTATTTTTAACACACTCCTGCAATTGATCTGACGCGATAGTTTCTACCAAACCTTTATCTCGACTAGAAGATTCTTTAAATTTGAATTCTTCTCCAGCAATATCAACTCGACCCAGTATATCTCGTGTACCTAGATAACGACTGTATCCTTGTTGTTTTCGAACATCGATTTTCCAATAATCATTACCTGGCTCACCAACAGGAAATACTCTAAAGCCATTACGAAACAAAAACAAAGAACCAAAACTAACTACAGACAAAGCCATTTGTTTTTTAAATGTTAATTTTGCAGAATTATTCAAATAAAACAACTGACAATTAAAACCGCTATCTAACAATTCATCGTATTCAGGTATTTTTTCTCTAATTTTATATATCAACGTACCACGATCAATCAGATCACTGTAAAGCCAACCATCAGACTTAAGATAAACATGCAACCATGTAGTTTTTTCCCTTAAAGTTTCAAGAATGTAGTTTTTAACAATTCCATTTACTAATTCTGCCTGTCTATTTTTATTACCCAACTTCTTTTTTTCTTTTAAATCACCACTTTCTTCCAAACTACTATGCAAGAAAACATCTAAGCTGTTGCCATCTTCACCAAATGGATTAATTAACTTAGTAAGATGTCTTTTAAGTGATAATAATTTTTTTCTGTCCCATGATTTTTTTTCTCTTAAATTTGAAATCTCTACTACTACACCACTACTAATAGCGTCAACTTCTTTAGGAAAATCAAAGTCTTCAGATTCATTATGAAAAACAGCGATATCGCCAAATAACTCAGTAGAATCTTTTTCAAAACTCCCCCAGTCGACATCTAAAATATCAACATGATCCATACCCTTAGTTTTTGCCTGAATCCTAAGCTCACCACCTAATCTATCACATGAAAAACGACCTACTCCCTTGTTTCCAGCATATGTTCTATTTTTATCTTGATCCTCTGTCCCATCTCTTTTTGCTGAATAAGCTACAAAAAGCCATTTATTAGTAAAATCATCAAAATCCATTCCTTTACCATTATCAATCACATAAATTTTTTCGACATCTCTTCCATCGTATTTAAATACTATATCCACACGGCTAGCATTTGCATCAAATGAATTCTTTACCAACTCAAATATTGCAACGTAGTCATTAGTAATAAGATCACGTCCAATAACTGATTTTAAAGAAGAACTTACTTTAAAATTCAATAACTCTGTCAACTTATATACTCCTTAGGTTTCTGTTTGGATTTTTCATCATTTAGTATTGTCTTTTTTAATAACTTCGAAAAATGGATTAGCACGTATAACTTGTCCATCCACACCAAGCGTCTTATACAAACACTCATGACATTCCAAAGATTTAATCGAATCAACAACATCTGAATTAACAGCCGTCAACCCTATACCTTCAAGCTCTTTTATCGTTACATTTGGTACTTTATGTACAAACCAGGTTAGAAGTGGCTCCAAATAATTCTCATGCGAAGTCTTAAAATGAGATAAGTACTGTGAAGCAAGCAATACTCCAACCCCAAACTCTCTACCCTGCAACAAAATCTTTTTCAAAACATCAAATTCATATTGCATGATGTTATCAGCTTCATCAACAAGCAACATAGTATCAACAAATCTCAATTTAGGATCTTCACCAATAAATGGCTTTTTCTCAATTCTAAGCATATGCTCATAAAACAAGTTCAAAAATATAACAACGAGCATATTCTTTGTTCTATCATCTTGCCCTATTTCTGATAAATCGATGACTACTACACCTGTAAGAAACTCTGAAAATGGAATAACATCCTTACTATCTGATACAAAGTAACCACCATCTACTAGATCATCCATAATATTGTATGGTGTATCTGGTGACTTAATTGCTTCTTTATAACAATCAAAAACGTCATTAATTGTTGGTGCTATTTTTCCATTAGCATTTGTTATTTCGTACGACTCTTTAACTGCAGCCTTTATGCGTGAACGCTGAACAGGCCCTATACCTGGATAAATTTTATCTAATACATCTATGAAGAATTTTGTTCTCTCAAGCCATGCCCTGCCTTTTTGAGAGCTATCTCGAATATCAAACAAATTTAACGGTATATCAAAAGGTGAAACTACTTTTGCACCTGTTGCTTTAACAAAGTCATCTTTTGAATAGTCTCGCTTGTAGTCAAATATTAATATATTTGGCCTTTTACCCCTATTCATATCAGGTTTAGCACCCATTTGTTGAACAAGCGCTTGGATTAACTGTGTTTTGCCTGTTCCTAAATCACCTACAATACCGACATTAAGCTGATTTAACGCTGTATTACCAGGAAAAAAGAACAATTCTTCATTAGTAAACTTATTTACTGTTTCACCAACACTAAATTTAATACCTTCTGGTGATGGATCACTAGTAATTATTTCATCTTTATCTGTTTCTTTTGCCTTTTCAACTTCTGCTTCTACTTTGGCTACAGAATCATCTACTAAGATTTCTTTTTCCGTGGGTTCACCCGTTTCTACTTCGGGCAATACTGTTGTCTCTACTTTTGTTTCTACATCAGGTGATATTTCTGGATTTGTTTTTGGTTCAGTCTTTGGCTTTATATCTAATGTATCTTTCGAGTCTAGCTCAGGTAATAGCTGCCAATTACCCATCTTAGAGTTTATAGATTTAGAAAAAGCACTATCACATCTAGCTAACACTGAAAAAGCTTCAGCATGTGTTAGATGCATGGTTTCATTAAAACCATCTTTATCTATATCTTGTAGCGATTCATTCTCTGAGCTATCTATGACAATAAGCCTTCCTCGTGTATCTATATCTATATCCAATTCATTATTTGCAATTGATTTTAATATAGATGAATGCTGCTGCGCCCATTCTTTCTGATTCATGAACTGTTCGAGCTGACCGTATACTCTAAAACCATAATCTAGCATGGTTGCTAGAAGATTACGCCATGCGATACCCCACAAATCAAATTCTTTTGCTTTTGTTTGTATATCATGAAGAAATTCTGAAAAATGACTAGCCTGACACAAAGCTGCCTCTCGCTCATTAGGTGACATGGTGCCACCTCTTGCTTTAACTTCTACAGGCGTTATACGCATTTGAATTGGCTCACCTGAAACAAACTGCATACTCAAAACTAAAAGATCTGGACGCTCACCATATTTAAAGCCTATAGCTGTGCGTAAATCATCGAAGTGTTTCTGGAATGGATCAGCAGAGATAATCAGGTTTAATGTATCATCATCCTTAACTGGTAATAACCCTGTTGCTGTAGCACCCCGCTCAAAGTCAGATTGAAAAATACGAAGCGCAGTTAACATTCCAATTTCTCCAAGTGACATTGAGCCACCTGCAGTTAAACGCTTTAGTGTTGGCATACCCCTACGTGATATTTCTTCTAATATTTCAGAAATTCTTTCATCAGTTAATTCACTATTCTCACCTAATAATATAAGAGCTGATCTAACAGCTTGCAGCATTCCAGGTGATTCTTTTGCCAGTAGGTAATAACCACTATTCTCACCTGCACGACGCGCATATGATGGTAACTCATAATCCCAAAGATAAGCCTTTTCTGTGGAACCAAAAAAACAGGCTGCATCAACATCTGTTGATGACAATGCTGTATAACGTGAACCGCCAACAACATCTGCTAACTTAGCCATATCAGGTGCAAAAACATAACTGTCAAAATCTTCTTTACATTGACGCTCCACTTCATCAACACAACTTAATAATTTGCCTGTTATTGAATCATGTTCTACATTCGAAGGTATTTCACCTATTCTCGACTCTGCAATAAAAGCAGCATTTTGATTAGGCAATTGTTTACGTATACGCCATCTTGTAAGAGCACTTGCATCAACAGCTGAACGAATACCTTGTACTGCAAAATCTTTACTCATCGTACTCAGATGAGCAATTATAGAAAGATCATTTTGTTGATCATCTTTAACTCCTGCACCTGTAAACCAACGTACGGCTGCATCTGTACGCGATGTTAGTGATGCTAGTACAGCTTGCTCTGGATGTAGAGAAGCATCCCTTTTATCATTAACGATGACTGACTTAAGGCCTGCATCTTGCCATACATCTTCTTCTGCACCCAGATTGGCAGAACACCAAGTATCTAAGCCTTCATTACAACTGCCTGTACCACCTGTATCACTTGATACACCAATGCGTAGCGTTGATTTTGCTGATACAAGGCGTGATACCTCATCTAGTGACCGTACAACTTGCTGTGCACTAAAACCACTAGCAAGCCCATCAACACTAATACCTAATTCATCACCAAATATACTATCGCCACCAATGGCATCATGTGCATCGCTAGAATCTACTGATAGCATTACTCCCCAATAATCTGAAGAACTCGCCATGGCAGCAAATGATTTACGAGTAATATTTCCAGTCGCTGTTCTACATGGTAAGACTAAACAGTCTGGAAATGAGGCAGGACTCATTACACTTGCTGCAGGACACCTTGCATGATTATCAAGTGCAACTTGTAAAACCTCTTGTGCGCAGCATTGCCAAGCTAGTTTAATTGGATGATAGGGTGATAGTAATATTGCATAAGGAAAAGATTCTAACGCTTTTGAATTAGCCTGACTCGCATGAACACTAATTACATCACACCATGCGGCATTATCGTAATCTGATTTAAGCCAACTTAAATATGTGTTTAATAAATCCTGAACTAATACAACGAATTCTTCATCTCGCATATTCTCATAGAGTTTTAACGTACTTGCTGTTGGCGTAGCTTCTTCTTGAGGCGTACCTAAATATGCAAACACTTTTGCTCTAGCAAGTAGGAAATCTGTTGGTGCATTGAACTCATCAGTAGTAGGCCGAGGGTCAACTAACATGGCTAAGCCCGAAAACTTAGGCGAATCTTCCCAGTTTGGTTTACTCCAGTTTTTGAGATAATCCGGCCCCATTACCAGAGGCCTATACGAATTACCACTTTCCAGAGCCCATGCTTCTAACTCCATTACTCGACAAGTTAAAGGATCAACTCGCGGGCTTGAATGAGTCCCTGAAGCAGATGACCGGTGAATCACCACTAATCTATCGAATTCGCTTGTTGCACCTGTCTGCTTGCTTTCATCAGCCGTAATATAAATTCTATAGGGTATTTCTTCTGCTAAACCAGGCGAATATGCATTTAATTCGTAATGACACTCTTCATCTGTTTCTATCAAACATGAATAATGATTACTATTAATTTCCGTTATGGTGCATTCAATAGCTTCTGTATGCTCTGCATCAACCTCATAACCATAGATAATTTTTTCTAATCTAGATTTTTTTGAAACATATAAATCAAGTAGATGCCCACCCATTCCAGGAAGATGTAAATCACATTCATATCTGTTAATTTTTTTATTATTTGAATCTCTCGCTTTTTTATTCACCTTAAAAGGTGACGCTTTATTAGAACCTGCACTTAGTGCAATTATACCTGGACCATAAAAATCTAATACAACCACCTTAATAATTACTGGCAAGTGCCCATCAGCACTTATTTTATATCTAACGAATCGATCATGATCAGGGATATTATCATGCGAGAAAATAAATTCACTATTAGGCTTTATAGTTTCACGATGGATTTCTGTTAAAGCTTTGTTACCATCGGAGCATTCAATTATGATTTCAATTGATTCAATTTCATCTTTGTTTGATATTTCTAATTCAACACAATCAACAACTATAGGTATTAAACCTTTAGGTACAGCAACAAGTGGGTTATATAACTTAACGGTTAGAATGTCATTTATAGGTTTAATTTCTGAACCAGAATCTAACAACTGAGTCCATGCTTCAATATCTAATTTAAACCACCATTCAGGTATTTCTTTAGCTTCTATATTAATTGGAGAATAAACTTGCAATGGATTTTTAGTGAAATCATGCGCTTCTATAACGCCTTGCTTCTCAATATGCTCTCGCATTTCTCTTACATGAGGTAACAAATCATCATTTGCATTTTTCTCTAATTCCTCAAAACCAGATCTCAAACCAGAAGATTTAAAAAGATCAGAAATACGTCCAATAATTTTAAGGTGATTTTTACTTCCCAGCTCTAATTTAGTACAATTTGGTAAACCTAGCGTTGCAGATATAATTTCATGTACTGCATATTGCTGAATAGATACACCTAACAACTTTTCCAAAAGCCGCCAAGCAGTTCTCTTATCCTTAAATCTTTCATCCACACACCATGCTTCATACAATGCATGGTTCATAGCCTCGTTAAAGCTATCTTCTACATCATTATAATTCAGCGATATTTTATACTGCTCTATTAGGTATTTTATTACTGAAGATTCTAACCATAAGTCGAAATGTGAAATTTCACTTGAGATACCCAACGGTTTTACTGCGGTGCTTAATGAGGCATTTGTAGATGCACCAACCTCTTGAAGTGCAAGCCACACAGGGTAATTGTAATTTCTAATTGTAACTAAGTAGTTAGGCGTACAACGTGCAGCCATAGAGCTTTCATATGGGTCTTGTGCATCTGGATCAACCAGGTAAACAGGTACATCTCTGTTACCTTGAGCTGTTTCCAACACTAAACAATTATTTTCGCCTGTCAGAAACGAAAATATTTCTGTTATTTTATCTTTAGGTGGCGCTGAAAAAATAACCCTTAGAGAATCTTCAGGCGATGAATTAATAGCCGATGAAAGTTCATTTTTTATATAATTAGCTAAATGGGTAACTATATTTGACATTATTCAACAGCCTCTTCTACCATAAGTTCAAATGGATTTATCAAAACCATACCGCCTTCGGCATCTGGACTATCTAGAACTAACCCAAGATTTCTAAGTGTTTGTCCCAACTTAGAATCTGTTACTTCCTGTGCATCAATTTCTATCCCGTACTCACTTAAGTGTTGGCATAAATTATCAATTGTACGTGGGCCTTTTGCATTATGTGTACATGCATGCACTAAGGCCAGTACCGATACGGGCCCTAGTGAAACAATCCAACGTGCAGATTTTGAAGCGCCTTTCTTAGCTAAAAAATAACCTTGATCATAACTATCTAAACCTGCTTCAGCAGTTTGTCTCTGCCCTAATACATGTTGTAGGAACTCCTTAACATTTGAAGAAATTCCTTTTTTACCTGCCACTATTCGTGGATCAGATTCGATAACGTCTTGATAGTTTTTACGAAAAGCATCAATATCGAACTTTGCTATTGTCTCTTTATCACTTAACCAGTTAACAAGCTTAGTTATACTATCTATATTGGACAAACAATCAGCATCTAATTTAGTGCCAAATGTTTCTTCTAATTGGTGCAATAACAAATTGATACCAACACGTGCTTTAACAAAACCCGTAGCAGCCTCTGTAATTGTTCCCGATGAGTATTGACCATATCGCCAAAACCCTTGAGCTGAACCCAAAGTATTTGATATTTCTTCACTAGTAGGTATTGCTTTACCATCCAATGCATTTCTCATTAACTTAAAACATTCTGCGTTTACTCTACAAACCCACAGTATGTGCGAAGCTGAACCTAACCTTAATACAGCTTCAAGCATACTGACCCACTGCCTACGTGTTAAATATTTTTTAAGTGATAACACTTGTAAAAAATCTTTTGTAAAACGTCCCGCAGGTATTGAAGTACTAGACCGGTGCCATGCTTTAACCGCTTCATCTCGTTCAAGCTTGCGCGGCTTAGCCCACGCGCCTTGCGTATCTTTACTTCGCCAAGATTCAAATTCCTGTTGAAGAAAACGCGCCCAAATATCATCATTATCATCAACTGATAACGAATGAAATAATTGATCCACATTCTTTTCAACATCAGCCTCTACAGGCTCTCCAAATTGTAAAATCCTCGCTATAAGCGCACCTGGATTCCATGAATTTGCTGATAATCTAGCTGACAATGAATAAAGTGCTGCATCTGGTACAACTGGGCTTATTTGTAAAAACCGCTTAGCTGTTTGATTGGGTTGTTTAGGGCTTCGAAGCGTACCTGTTACAATACGTTTCCAGGTATCAGGATCAATACTAGTTTCAGGCACACCTCTACCCCTTGTGCCCTTATCTAACTTCTTTTGAAATTCACGACCTGACGCGGGTACTTTACCTTCTGAGATTATATCTTTTGAAAAACCTATGTATCTATAGGTTGAGGCCAAGAGAACTTCACCAGATGCGTACTCAGGTGCTGGACGCATATGTAAAAAACTTGTTTCATAAGCACTATGAGTACTACTCTTTGCCCAGGGTGATTTAATAAACTCTTCAAGACTCATAGTTATGCACCCTCCCTACTTAAAACAAATTGCCCATTAACGTACTCGATTACATCTGTAGATGAGCCAAGCCTTATCTCTGGATCTTCTAATAATATTTTTTTATCTCTCACGACCCTTCCTGAAACTAATGATTTAACCCTATCTAATAATGAGTATATTTCACTAGGCAAGGAAGCTTCATGAAGCCCTTCATTTACTTCATTTAATGCCCTAAACAAATCAAACGTGAGAGCAACATAATGTTTTTCAACTAATAGATAAGGAAGATAATCTTTTGGCCTACCAAATGAACTATCTGAAGTGGCAATACTGACTGTAATCGGAAATTGAATCAATAAAACAACATCTTTAGATCGATGCGCAACAGGTTGACCAAATGTAGTTGCCAAACCCGCCCTGAATTTATTATTTGAATCATGCAATAAATTTCGAAGGCCTTTTCGTACATCATTTAACACGTCAGGGTTTCGAGTAGCATCCAAATACTTTCTGAACGTATCAATATTTTTACATACACCTCGTTTAGTCCCTAGACTACGCTTAGTAAGCCTTGATGAAAATTGTCGAAGTGTTGATTGAAGTAATCGTGCCTGTTTTGTTCTATTTCGCGGAAATTTATCTTCTACAAGTGATTCATCTGCTTTAAGCAGCTGCTTTAATACATCTAACTCAAGTGTTTCAAGTTGGCTTCCAACCAATTCAATTCCATTTTTTATTGATAGACTAAACATATCTTCTATATCACTGACAGTTGTATCAACATTACTGCGTGTAAATAGAATTTCATCTCCTGTTACAAGAGCTGGATCTAATTCAGGCCCTACATAGTTTCGCACCCTAACAGGTACATCACCTGAAGATAATGCGGTTAACTCTTTTGCTTTAGCTGTAAACCTAAAGAGACCCATCGCAGCAGCTAACCCTTCATCATTGTCTCTATTTTTTAACAGGACTTTTTTAGCTTCACGATGTTCACCACGTATAAAATCAGGCCACTTTGGGAAAAGACGATGATGATATAGCCGTGACATTAATAAATAAGGTGCTCTATCTCGCTCAACACTACCTGACCTACCTTCTGTTGATAACCTATATTGCTCTGCTGCCCACTCACATGGTGAAAGGCGTTTACCCTTAATTTCTAACTCTGAATGATCCCCAACGAGAAGGTATGGTACTAATGAGAATAGATCACGAAATGTCCATCGCTTGCCCGAAGTAAGTTCATAGTAATGAAGAATATCAACAAGTGAATCTAACGCTTTACCTTGAGAAAGAAGTTTGCGATTCTGACAAAATGGGCATCTAGTATTTAATGCACATGGTTTTTTCCACTTTTCGTCATCAAGTGCCACCTCAAATATTTGGTGAGCAACCGACCACTTCCCTTCATTTATGTTTTTATCAACTAAAGATTCAACATCCATTGGCCATAATGCGATATCTGAATAGCCTTCTAATGGCCAACAACTTGGCGATTTAGGTCTACTCGTTACACCTTTAGTAATCACCGTTAATAACGCTGAAACATCAGAATGCACGCCTTTCTCATGTGCAATTTCAGCAGTACGCGCTAAAATCCCTCTATTTACACAGCATAGATAAATACCAGTATGATCAGGGTTGAGAAGTGTATCTAACTCATTCAGTAATAGCTCTTCTGGAGTTTCATTTTTAGATGAATCCCCTTCAGTTGCATCCTGTACGAGTGAAATAGTAGTTTGTAAATGGCTGGGTAAAGAATTTGATACGGATGATAAATCAACAACAGCTTTGCGCGGTGGCAGCTCACCATCACTAACATCATATTTAGAAGCAAATGTTTCTAATAGCTTTCCATTTGCTTTCATAGCTGTATCAAAGAATTCAATACAACCTTCTACAGCATCTGTTTTACCATTACCTGGGCCACCAACCAAAAGAAGCACACGCGGTACATCTTCTCCAGCAACCAAACTACTAACCCAGTCATGTAAACGTGTAACAAGTGGAGTTTCAATTTGATCGCCTGTCGGTCGACCGGAGTCTAAAACGAATGGCCTACGTACTCCGCCATCTCGGTGCCCTGCCCATCTGGCTAAGCCTTCTGGATATAATCTTTCTTCAGTTGATAATTCATCATTTATTTCAGATATTGTCATTTAGCATATCCCAAAAACACTAAAACTACTTATTGCATAATTAATTGTTAATTTTGTATATATGGGAAATGCAGATAAAAGAGAATGATTAACTTTAACGCTATTAAAAATTAAATGATTAACACCGGTAACAAAAAGAAAAATGTTATCGATTTATAATATTAATCTTTAATAGCCAAGCCCAAAAGTAAATATTCCAATTACTGTATCCATACTTTACCCTTGAGACATCTTCACAAGCATTTATCAAACCGTCAAGGGTTAAAGGCACACTAAAAGTTAATATTTACTGATGTTTTTTTAAAAAACACTATAAAACCTGTTTTAAATCAAAAAAGATTACAAGAATACCGTTTTAATTTACTTCAATTACTAAGTATTCAGAGCTATTTATGCTTTAGAATTATTTATAATACTGATGAAGTGATCACCAATTGCACGTGCAAGCCGTACAGGTACAGCATTACCTATCTGTGTATATTTAGGTAATTCACGTTCATGAATACCTTCACGTGGGTTGCCTGCTCGTCTAACTCCACCTGTAGTTCTTTTACCTTTAAATTGGTACCAATCTGGAAAAGTTTGTAATCTAGCCCATTCTCTTACTGTTAATGAACGTGGCTGCTCGTAATGAACATAATCATCAGGCAATGATGTTGCTGTTATAGTCGGCACTCCATTTTTCCATATTCTAGGCAAAACTCTCTGAGCAAACTTTTTAGTTGTCATTTCTTTTGGTAGTTTCTTTTTATTACCGTTAATTTCAATTTCAATCATGTGAGTGAATTTATCAACAATGGCATCTGAGTGTTTACTATAATCATGCTCTTTAAGCTCATCCCCTGTTAAATAACCAGATGAAGACTTCATTTTACGCATTTCTTTTTGAATAACCGTTTCAGGTGGCTTAGGGTACTTAAGTGTCGCCTTATTCTTAGGCTCGTATTTGTTATCAAGCAAATCGCCAAGTAAATCTTCTATATCAGGTGGAGAGTTTTCAATTTTATCCGGAAGAAATCCAGCTTGAATTGCACTTTCCGTGTGTATTTTTATATTTGCTTCTGGTTTGTCTATTTTAGATAATTTAGACACTTTTATCTTTTTTCTACGAATACCCACCATTAGCACTCGTGGGCGATTCTGTGGAACACCATAATCATATGCACGAATAAGATCCCATTTTATATCGTAACCTTCTATATTTTTGAATGCATTCTTAACATCTTTCCAGATTTCACCCTTTGCACCTTTTTTTGTCCATCGAGAAGTGAGAATTCCTCTAACATTTTCAAATAAAAACATTTTAGGTTGAAGATCTTCAATGACTTGAATCATGTCTTGATACAGGTGATTAGACGGTATATTTTTCTTATGAACCGAATGAGAACGACGATGACCTATTCCTGAATAACCTTGACAAGGCGGCCCCCCGACCACCAAATCAATTTCATTTATACCAAAATCTTTTTTTAATAATTTGATTGCATCTAAGTGCTTATTAGATGCAATGACGTCTTTAATACTATGCTCAGAAAACGCTTCATCTTTTAAGTTTGGATACCCTTTTTTAGCTTTACGATTAACCAGATAACTTTCCATTGCATCTGCATTGAGCTCACTAACAAAGATTGGCTCAAAGCCTGCTTGCTCTAACCCTAAAGACAGGCCACCACAGCCAGCAAACAAATCAACAAAGACGGGTTTTTTACTCATTATTAGTTTCAAACCTAAAGTTTATGTATATCAGAAATGGTTGCATATTAGTGCTTATTTTGTCCAGGCATTTTTCATTAAACTCAACATTGCATCACAATGTCAAATTGATATGTAAATACTTATTGGTACCAGCCCAAGATCTTGGGCTGGTTAAAAATATGGCGGACCGGACGGGATTTGAACCCGCGACCTCCGGCGTGACAGGCCGGCATTCTAACCAGCTGAACTACCGGTCCGTAATTTGGTGGGTGATGAGGGAGTCGAACCCCCGACATTCGCCTTGTAAGGGCGACGCTCTACCAGCTGAGCTAATCACCCAAATAGAGGGCGCAGATCTTACACCAAAATAAAACCAATCTCTAGTTGAATATGCATCGGTTCTATTACAAATAGCTAAAAGATTAGACTTAAAAAAACGCTAACCTCCACCCTGCAGCACCAGCTAGAAGCATAGTGATACGACGAGATTAGAAATCTAAGACCTCAGTATCCCCTATAGGGACATTCTGAATGACGGGAATTAGAGGGTTAAAGCCTCTGGGTATCAACTAGAGACATGCTGGTACGAGGAAACCTTGATAATAGCTTATTAACTCACACTTTTAGAATTATCATATAAACCTGATACCCATCAGCACTGATTTCAAATAAATTGGTGCCAGAGCACAATTGCTTCTAATATTAGAGAGGTAATACAGGGTTAAGACTTGCCTTTTTCTTGCCGACATCATCTATCGAGTTCCGTATATTTCTTTGCACTACCCTTAGCTTTATCCACGGGATATCGCTGCTCATTAACTTCAATTTTATTATTTGCAGCTGCGATTAAATCAATATCAAGCTTATCGGCCAGGCGTATGAGGTAAATTAAGGTATCCGCCAGCTCTGTTTCAACTTCAGCAAGATTTTCTTTGGGTAGGTTTTGGCTTTGTTCTTCAGTTAACCACTGAAAGTGTTCTGTGATTTCTGCTACTTCGGCACTGAGAGCCATGGTTAGATTTTTGGGTGAGTGAAACTGGTCCCAGTCACGAGCTTGTGCAAATTCGCGCAGGCGAAGCTTTAGGTCATTTATGTTACTGGAACTCATACACATCAATACCCCAATAATTGACTGGGGCACATCCCTTTTACATATTATTTTTATAATCATCCATACTCAGGAGCCTCCTGCTCCCTTACTGTGATAAATATTAACACAGTAAAAAAGCTTTTAAAGGCTTAAATTGATTTAAGTGCTTGATATCACACAACATTAGTTGAGTTAATACGGACGCGTTACGGACATAGAAGCAAGATCCTTCCACTACGCTTCGCTTCGGTCAGGATGACAGGATGAAGCCACTAGATACCAGCTAAAAGCATGCTGGTACGATGGGATAAGGAACTTGAGGTCACTGGATCCCCTATAGGTGCGTTAGGAGGTGACGGGAAGTTGGTATTAGCTTAATTGTTCACACTTTTAGCATTATCAGATTAATCTGATACCTTACATAAATATTATCATTTATTATGACAGACATAATTTTAACTGGCATACATGCCTTATATTTACATTTTATTCTTAAAAGGGAGCACAAAATGAGCTGGAATTTTATTCACGTGGTACGCAGAACATTCCAAAGTGATGATAACTGGGGCGAGATGTTTATTCAAAACACACAGGGGCAATGGGAAAAGCTATGTTTTACATACGAGCTACCCTGGGATACGTTTAGTTCGGGTCCACATACTGGTAAATCTAAAAACAACCATAGTCGAGTAAAAATTGGTGACTATAATGTAAAACCAAGAGCTGACGGGCCGAAAGGCTGGCGATTAGAACTACAAAACACAGGGCACCGCTCTAATATTCAAATACACCGCGCACATAAATCTATGTTTATACAAGGCTGCATGTTACCTGTATCATTTAATAACCTTTCAACAAATGCTTTAAATAAAGGCGATCCATTAATACAAATTCAATCGACTACATTAATGACTAAAATAAAAAATCGCTATGATTTACTTAAAACAGGCAAAACGGGCGATGCTACTCTGACAATTTCAGCAACATTACCCGCAAAGGTAAACATACCCGGAGCAAATAAATATGCTTAAACAGCTAATTATACTCATTAGCCTGATCAGCCTGGGCACGTCATGCACTGCTAGTGAAAAAGTGTCTTCTATGACAGTTAAAGATGTGGGAAGCCTGCATTTTATTGCATCAACTTTTAAGACTGATGAGCATAAGTTAAAATTCTGCGGCGACTACCTCTGTGTTATTGATGGCCATCTTTTCTTTGGTTCAGATGGGAAAAAACCAGCCATTATTACAAAACGCTTTTACTTTAAGATTAATGGACATGACATTGATTTAAATATCACAGGTATGTTTGAACCCGGAGTAACGTCTGAAAACATATCACAACGTATTAGTGTTGAGCACTACTGGGGTGATTTTTATAAAGTAGCCGGTCGTTTTTCAGATGGCGCAGGTAGCTACATAGCACAATGGATTGTAAGTAAAGATGGTTCTATTCGTACACACTTAAGTGATATGGAGACTGCGCTTGATATACAGGGCATGATTAATCGATAGACTACTGAACATATGGGCTCTGACCCGAATGGCACTATGTTATACAAAAATCCTCATATCTGGATACACTAAATCCTGTTTCTCAGCTATAGCTTAGTAAACAGGCAACCACAAAGCCATGATAAAATTAACACTATTTTTACCTTTACTTGCATTTTTTTCAGCGTGTTCAAATGCATCAGACAATATAACGCCTGAGTTTAATAGTGTTTACTTTACCGGGCTTGAGTCAACTAAAGTTGAAAACTATAAAGAAGCCATACTTGACTACGATTTAACATCACCCGATGAGAAAAACCTGCATTTCACTAATTGCACACAGGTAGACGCTTTAAAAGAAACTGATGTAGCAATGCATGAGTTTCATCTATATACCATGCTTAAAGCTAACTGTAAGGCGCTGAAATTATATACCAAAGCAAAAGCCTCAACGACTACATACCTCAGTGAGTTATTAGTTAAGAAGAATATTGGTAATTTACCTGCAACTGCCTACCCTTTTGTAAATACTTATGACAAATCAACCAGAGCAAATAAAACATTATCGAGTCATCAGAAAAAACTAGAATATAAAACAATGGATGATGGCTCTATTGATGTAACAACAGAGACGGATACATTGTTATACCAGATACTTTCTACTGGTGATTTCAATAACGACTCTATTCAAGATGCCATTATCAGAATTGACTGGCATGTACTAAATGCATTTGGTAAGGGCTCAAAACTAGTTATGATTAGCCGGCTTTCTAAGGATGATGAGTTTACTGAAGTAGACTTTTAACTCATTAACATAATATTGAGGACACTGCTTTCAACAACCTGTTAATTTAAAAATTAATTGGTGCCAGAGCACAATACTGCCTAATACTAGAAGCAATTGTGCTCTGACACCTATTAATGTTTCTTAATCAAAAACAGCTATCATCTGGTGATCCTATTGAAAAACAACTCATTCCTTAAAAAAATATTTATATTTCTGGCGCTCATCGCTGTCAGTGGATGCGCTAATTCAGATATTCCTTCATTACAGACTGATAAATCAATTTCAAATATTGATAAAAGCATACGACAGGGAAAAATTGTTATTGTTTACCAAATAAAAAACACTGACAAAACAAGTGAACAATACGCAGACTGGTCTGCTTATCTGAATGATTTCACTGATAATAAAGCGAATATTTATGTAGTACACAATACAAGTAAAGCATTCAATAAAAAACTATCATCGCTCAACATAAACATTGATGGAAATTACAGTGTTTTTATAAAACAGGGAAAAGCCACTTATTATTATGATAGCGTTATTCTTGAGCCAATGATTTATATAGCAATAGATAACGCATTTTCAGGTAAACAGCTATCACCTACGGATAAAGCTTTCTTACCCGAAGCAATCAAACTAAAGTATTGAAAATAAAATTAATTGGTGCCAGAGCACAATACTCTCTAATATTAGAAAAAATTGTGCTCTGGCACTCTTTATACTCTTTATATTTCTTAATAAAACTGTCATATCTTAAGCCTACAATACCCGCAATTTATTAAACCAGAGAAAAGCAATCATGAAACTTAAAAACCAGATTACAGGCATTTCAAATATCATCGTAGGTCTAGCTTTAGCATTTGGCCTGGCTGCGTGTAACGAGGTAAAAGATGCCGCCGCTACAGCGTCCTCAGCTGAAACTGTTAATGAAATTTATGAAGTCCATGAAGATGGACGTATCTACGTATTTTACGATAGAAAGTTATATAAAGAATTTTTAAGTGTTGGTGAAACTGCTTACCGCCTAACCCGTATAGGCACCGGCCCAAATGGTGAGACTATGGTATATGGCCTGGCCAAAAAAGATAAAAAGAAAGGCACAAACACACCCGCTGTTAAACTCTATGAAAATAAAATAATGCCTGCTGATAACTTTTATGCTGAAACCCTGCGCCACGGACGTATTTATGCATTCAATAACTTTTCAGACATGAAAACAGTGCGCCAATTTGGCCACCCTAACTTTTTCTACACAGAAATTGGTTCAGGCCCTAAAGGCGAAACAGTGGTTTATGTGCTGAACAAAAAAACTAAAAAGAAAAAACCAACTGCTTTAATTGAGACCTTTAAGAAGCATAATTCTTAATTAACTAATTATCTCAATATATGAAGCCCGGTTATTTCTTAATCGGGCTTTTTCGTAACTACTGAAGAAGCTCGTGTTATCGGCATAAAGCAGTTATGCACAGACTGTAGTGCGGCCTTATGCAATGAGGATAAATCAATGTAATTTAAAACTAATTGATACCTGATAACAATACTCTTTAATATTAGAACCCATTATGCTCTTGCACTATTAATTTTTGCTTTTAAACACATTAATTATTCATCAACATGATTTTTTTTATCGACACGTAACCGATTACGGTATCGCTCCCTGGCCAGTTCCTGCATATCTTCCACCTGGTCGCTCTCATCAACAATTTCACGGCCTAGCAATGTTTCAATGGCATCTTCGAGTGTCACTATACCTGCTGTTTGTCCAAACTCATCTTCAACAAGGCACATATGTACTTTTTGTTTAATAAAATAATCCAGTAATTTATGTACCGGTAATTTTTCGGAAACACGCAGTATGGGTTTGACATGTTGCTTAATTAAACCCGCACCATGACCAGCACGCTCTGCTTCGTACAAGTCAAAATCATTGACATGGCCAATAATGTCATCAATATCGTCACGATAAATCGGCATACGGGTAAAATGCCGGGTCTTTTCCTGGTCAAGCGCATCGGTAACTGTCATTGATTCATTTAACATATGCACCACACTGCGTGGTGTTAACACCTGCTCTGTACGAATTTCTCGTAAGTTAAGAATATTGGATAAATATTCTGTTTCCTGTGAACCCAGCGTACCACCTTTATAACCTAATGTAGCCAGCGCCAGTATTTCTTCTCGGCTAATTTCATTCTCTTTGTCACGGGTAAATAACCGAGTTAAACGTGTCGCCAGCCACACCAGTGGATACACCAGCCTAACTAACCATAGAATAATAAAGGCACTGGGCACAGATAGTTTACGCCAATAGGTTGCACCCAGTGTTTTAGGAATAATTTCTGAAAAATATAAAATAACCAGGGTTAATAAAATGGCAATTAATGTTTCCCATCGCTCACCATAAATACGCACCGCCTGTGAGCCTACACCAACCGCACCAATGGTGTGGGCAAAGGTATTTAAAATCAGAATGCTCGATAATGAAACATCAAGCTGATTTTTAACTCTGGCTAATAACTCACCAGAATGGGAATGGCTGGACTTGAGATTCTCCACATAACTAGGAGTAATGGATAGCAGAACAGCCTCGAGTATAGAGCACAGAAAAGAAATGCCGATGGCTATAAACAGGTAAACAAACAATAATGTCATGAATAATCTCGTTTAATTACTATATAAAGATAGTACAAATCATAGCAACATATTTTTAACCAGTTAAGATCTGGCATCATAGTTACCAATAATCGTGGCCTGGAGTACACCATTGCGCTCTTACCCCAATATCAGTAAATTAAGCTTTTTTATGTAGGTGCTCCTTTAGGTGCACAAAAAAAGTCACTATGAAATCATGTAGTTAATATGCACCAGTACTGTGCAGGGAAAACACCACCAGAGCATTAATGGAAGCTGGTTGCACAGGCAGCACCTACAAAGTAAATAGCCTTAACTTACTGGCACTGGCTCTTACCCAATTAATTAGTGCCAGAGCAAGACTCATTCGCTGCGGCCAGGATAAAGTCGCTAGCTAGAAGCATACTGGTACGACGGGAGTGAAGGCTTTAAAGTCATTATAACCCTATAGAGGCTTATGCGGTGACGAGCGTTGGATAAAATTAAAATACATGTGACTTTGTCTGTTAATAACTAATGTTTTATAATCAATCACTTAAAACACTCTATAAAAGAATTATTCATAAATTATGCAAGCAATCACTCTACTCACACTTGTTATTCTTGCCGGTTTTTTATTTAAAAAAGAAAAATCACCCTATGCTCGATTAATCATTGGCTCTGTATTTGGTATCGCATTTTTCTCAGTGTGGCCTTTTGTTGTTTATTATATCGATATTAACAACCCGTCTGAAACAGCTCTTAGCGTTTCATATGCTTTCATTTTGGTATTATCGCTTTTACTTAGCTTTCTTCTGGTTAAAATAAGAACATATAAACTAACTGTAGCAATAATCTCACTATCCTGTTTTTTAATCATAATAATTGCTAGTCAATCTTATGAAAATACCATAAAAAATAAAATTGCAATACATACTGGTTATTACAGCAAAACTAACCCTATAAAGCACAATTTTAATCATTCAGAATCGAAGAATAAAAGATTTCAATATATTTACAAAGACTATAGTATTTCTTTAGATAACAACTGGAGCAAACAAACTGATAAGGGCCCTATGTTTGATTATTTCCAGTTTAAAGCTAACGGTGAGTATGCAGCAGAACTTAGACCTAAATGTACAAATAAAAATAGACCCGCACTACCTGTAATTATTAAAAGTATTAATAATTATATTCAAATAAAGAATATGAAGGCTGATACCGTTTGTTATCAAAAAGATGAAACGGTTTATGCCTGCGTAATTAAAAGCATTGATAGCGACAATCAGATTAAACGCATTAGATGGATAAACTTAGATACATTATCAAACACAGGCACTGAGCTAGATTTTATACTTAACAATAATCAAGTTTATTTACTAACTGAAATTGAACGGGTTATTAATTCAGTTACCATCAAAGCAGGTAACCAGGATATGAATTGTTTAGCGCTTACTGAATGGTTATAAACCGATAAATTTAATCACCAGTTTTTGATATATGTTTTTTCATAGCTTCACACTTCCAGCTATATTTTAATATTTCATCCGCAGTATCTTTATAAATATCATAACGTTCCTCTGGCACAGCGTACACAATGACCTCCCATGCTTGTCTCGCTGCACTACTCTCTTTAAGTTCCTTATTCACATAACCAGTTATAAAGTTTGCTCCCTGCTGTTTTGTCATTTTTTTCTGAGTTATGACATTATCAAGCTGTTCAAAATAACTACAAATTTTATCAAAATCATTCTGTCCAGCATATACAGGCAGAGTTGCAAATAGAGAAATCAATAATATTAAATAACGCATTATTTTTTAGCCGTCATTCTGAATTTACCTCCGCCCATTGGCTGTAATGGCCAAACGGGGCGATATATCTTAACAAAACTCTGAGGTTTAAAGTTAGGCACTAATAAATTTTTACCGGCCGTTATATAAACCCATAAGCCATTTTTGTGCTGCCAGGCAGTACCTCCCATACTTGCGATTTTCATAGCATTAATGGCTGGAGCCGAGAAACTGAAGGCATCAGTCGGTTTTATACTCATTCTTACTTCTGGTTTTTCACTGCTACGCACCTGTTTAAGGCGATGCTCTACATTATCATCAACTACAGCCTTAACCAGGCCTGTTATAATTGATGCTGGCCCTGCTGCACCACCCAGTAAACCTGTTCCAAACAGACTTACGTCAATTTTATCTGGTGTCTTTCCATTTACAGAATAGTTGGCTGCCCAAACGGCAGGTGTTAATAATTTACCTGCCATTTTCCGTCCGATTTTTTCTAAACCTACTACAGCTAATGGCTGATTAATGCTTGATACAAGATTTTGATTTCGTTCGATTTTATCTGCTATGTTACTCATATAAATCCCTTTTTATTTTAAAATAATTTAGCACAATACATGACTTTTAATTAACATCATTTTTATGAATTGTATTATGCTTCATTGACTTTAATTGTATACAAAACCAAATAAAGACTAACAGCACGGTCAAATAATAGTCCACAAAAACATTATATAATGCTTTTGTGGATGTCAAATTATAAAAACATACCAATTTGCTCACACTTTTAGCATTATCAGATTAATCTGATATCTAGTTAGGAAGTTGCCTGTTATGCGCTTACTTAAATTTATATATTAACGATACAAACCACATTATCTATCTGATTCGTACGCCAGGCACATGCAACACATTACCGACTTTGAGTTACTGAATGAATTGGAAGCCAACAGTGTTTTATTTATTCTGTTTGGCGGTGCGCAACACAATGTATTTACCCTGCTTGTAGTGAAAGCTTATATCGATGGTATGAATATCGCTGAAGAAGTTCGTGCTTTTAGTTTAAAGCAGTTAGCACAGGCTATGGAACAGCCCTGTACGATGCGGAAAGAATCATGTGATTTAAAACTATTAATACCCGTCAAAAATCACACTACAATTAGAAACCATTGTACTGTTACCCTGACACCCCCGTCTGGCCTTAATATTGGCCCATTCACACCGCCCTTTTACCCTGATATGCATAAAAAGTGACAAAAAGACTCAATTAGGGTATTATGCCTCCAGCTTTGAAGTAGTTCTTAGTATTTATGCAACACCTTTTCGATGTCACATTATAGTTTCTCGTCCTGTTATTCATAATTAGTATCAACACATTCAGCTAAACAGCTTCAATTTGAAGCACAATTTATATATTACTACTTAAATAGGATACAACTATGTCTACTACAACTGGCACCGTAAAATGGTTTAACGAATCTAAAGGTTTTGGCTTTATCGAACAGGAAAATGGCGCAGACGTTTTTGCTCATTTCAGTGCAATTACTGGTTCAGGTTTCAAAACATTAACTGAAGGCCAAAAAGTGGAATTCACTGTTACTGACGGTCAGAAAGGCCCACAGGCAGAGAACATCGTAGCACTTTAATTACGATTAAATAATGGCCTGTTTTTATTAAGCAGGTCAGGTTTACATTTATTTTAAATGTAAATAAAGGGGGTAAGGCCATATGGTCTTACCCTTTTTTATTGCCTGCAACAATTAATTCGAACCAGAGGCATTGCCAGCTAGAAGCATGCTGATACGACGGTATAAAATGATTAGATCATTTAATACCCTAAAACTGTATAAAGGGATGAAAGAGTGACAGCCAAATGAGACATAAGCGATAAAGTAACTCCACACCTCAACCCTGTCAGTTTGAGAATGACATTTTTCACCCACCCTGCTTCACTATTTTCTTATTTACCCCTTTATTGATTTACTTTCTTGTTCTGTGGGGTTTTTCTTCTATTATAAATAACATAGATAGAGTGTTTTAATCACTGGCTATTTAAAGGCTTTTCAAATGATTACGCAGCGTTACTTTTTTAAGTCGAATCAATTACAGAGTTTGCTGGACTGTTTACAGGATGAAGGTTATCTCTGCATTGGCCCACAGGTTCGTGATGGGGCAATTGTGTTTGGCCCTGTATCATCTGTTGAGCAGTTTCCCCGGGGTATTCATGATGTACAGGCACCGGGACGTTATTCGCTAGAGAGCACGGCTTCCTCAAAATATTTCAACTGGGCTAATGGCCCTCAGGCTATTAAACCTTTGTTGTTTGCTCCTGAAGAAAAACTCTGGGAGAGTTCGCAGTCTGTTGACGGCAATATTTCATTTAAAACCACTAAACCCGATATTAAACCCATGGCTATTATTGGTGCCAGGGCCTGTGATATTGCTGCAATGAAAATTCAGGATATGCATTTTCTACAACAGCAGTCTGTTGACCCCTGTTACAAAACCCGACGTGAAAATTTACTGGTAATTGCGGTGAATTGCGGTCATCCGGCTGATACCTGTTTTTGTCACTCTACTGGCGACGGGCCATTTGTGGATGATGACGCTGAAGATGATTGTTTTGATATAGCATTAACAGAATTAGAGAATGGTTTTTTAATTGATGCAAACACTAAAGCCGGAAAAAAGATTCTTACTGGGCTTAACCTGCAGGATTGCACAGATGAGTTACTTGCCGAAGCTAAATCAATTAAAGCCCATGCCTCAAAACAACAAAGACAGCTACCGGCTTTTGATATTAAGTCACATTTATCTGATGATTTAAAAAATGATGTGTGGCATAACATTGCAGCAAAATGCCTTAGCTGTGGTAACTGCACATCGGTTTGCCCTACCTGTTTTTGTTACAGTGAAAATGAAACACCCACGCTTGATGGCACTTCATCTGTTCATAGTCGTGAATGGGATTCCTGTTTTAGTCAGGGGCATAGTTACATTCATGGTATTACTATTCGAAGCGAAACCAGTCAGCGTTATCGACAGTGGTTAAGCCACAAGTTCTCATACTGGCATGAGCAGTATGGTCGTTCTGGTTGTGTAGGTTGTGGGCGTTGCATTACCTGGTGCCCCGTGGGTATAGACGTAACTGAATCAGTTGCAGAGTTTAAGGAGAGACGCCGTGACTGATTTAAATATTAAAACCCGTGCTGAGCTAAACGTTAACCCACATCAGCCCCATGAAGCGATTATTCTTGAACGTATTCAGGAAGCCCCGGATTTATTTACCCTGCGCTTAAAATTTACCAATTCAAACATTCAGGAATCCTACGCGTTTGAACCCGGCCAGTTCAATATGCTGTATTTATATGGTGTGGGTGAAATTGCTATTTCAATTGTTTCTGATCCGGATGATTGTCATATTATCGACCATACCATTCGTGTTGTAGGGCGAGTTACCCGTGGAATGGCTAACCTTAAAACAGGTGATCGAATTGGTTTACGTGGCCCCTATGGTCGTGGCTGGCCAATGCAGAAAGCTAAAAAGAAAGACGTGGTTATTGTTACCGGTGGTTTGGGTTGTGCACCGGTGGTTTCGGTTATTAACTATATTGAGCAACGCCGTGAACAATATGGTCATTTAAATATTGTGCAGGGTGTTAAACACAGCGCCGATTTTATCTGGAAAAATCGTTATGATAAATGGCGCGAAATGCCTGACACAAATGTGCTGCTGGCCGCGGATGTGGGTGAAGTTTTATGGCCGTGGCATGTTGGACCGGTTACCTCACTTTTTGATCAGATGATATTTAACCCGGACAATGTAATAGTTATGATGTGCGGGCCAGAAGGCATGATGCACGTGGTTTGTGATCACATGCTGGATAATAACGTGACGGCTTCACAACTGTTTTTATCTATGGAAAGAAATATGCAATGCGCTTTGGGGCATTGCGGACATTGCCAGTATGGCAGCAAATTTATATGTAAAGACGGGCCGGTTTTTAGTTTTGATAAAATAAGTGATTTGTTTGGTATTAAGGGTTTTTAAAGCCGAGTATATAAGGCAGGTTTTGCTATGAGTAAACAGGAAACGACTAAACCTTCTGTTGCAGTGCATAAGTTCAGTTCCTGCGATGGCTGTCAGCTTGCTCTCATTAATATGGGGGAACCTCTACTGGTTTTGACTCAACTGGTTGATATAAAACATTTTGCTGAAGCCGGTCCGCTTGATGAAAATGCAATAGTGGATATCGCTATTATTGAAGGCAGCGTTTCTACTTCGAAAGACCTTGCACGTTTACAGAAAATTCGTGATAACAGCACTTACATTATGACCATTGGTGCCTGTGCAACATCCGGTGGTTTGCAGGCATTACGCAATATGGCAAATACCAAAGAGTGGATTGCAGATATTTATGCAAATCCATCTGTTATTGATAGTCTGGATAACAGCACACCTATTAAAGAGCACGTAAAAGTTGATCTGGAATTATGGGGCTGCCCTGTAAATGAGCAACAGATTCTCAGCGCCATTCGTGCATTGTTATTTGGTGTATTACCCAAAGAAGAAAACGACAAGGTTTGCATGGAGTGTAAACGCCAGCAATCGGTTTGTGTGATGGTGACAAAAAATGAAGCCTGCATGGGCCCGGTTACCCGCACCGGCTGTGGAGCTTTGTGCCCAAGTGTTGGCAGAGACTGTTACGGTTGTTACGGCCCTTCAGAAAACCCCAATACAAACGCACTGGCAAACCGACTATTGGGTTTTGGACTAGTTAAAGAAGAAGTTGCACGACGCTTTTTATTTATTAATAGTGCTGCGAAGCAATTTCAACAACAGGGAATTCGGCTGAAAAACTAAGGTACCTTAAATCATGACAAAGGAAACCATAAAAATAAATGTACCGGTGCTGGCGCGAGTTGAAGGCGAAGGCGCGCTTGATCTGACCATTGAAAATAAACAGATCACCCAGCTTCAATTGCGTATTTATGAACCCCCACGTTATTTTGAGAAATTTCTTGAAGGCCGTAATTATTATGATGTGCCGGATACGGTTGCACGCATATGCGGTATTTGCCCGGTGGCATATCAGATGAGTGCGGTGCAGGCGATTGAATCTGTTTTCGGGGTAAAAATTACACCCTGGATTCGTGATATGCGCCGGTTATTTTATTGCGGTGAATGGTTACAGAGCCATAGTTTACATATTCACTTATTAGCTGCACCGGATTATCTTGGTTTTAATAGCGTGATTGAAATGTCTGCTAAATATTCTGCTGAAGTAAGACGCGGTTTAAAATTACAGGCCCTGGGCAATGACCTGGTCTCTCTGTTCGGTGCAAGATCTGTGCACCCCGTTGGCACTAAACTCGGTGGTTTTAGCAAGGCTCCTGAGCAGCAGGCTGTAAACGAATTACTGCAACGTGTAAGTGATGCTAAACAGGACGCCATTGATTTAATTAACTGGGTAGACACTCTGGATTTACCCGAAGATAATCAGGACTTTGTTTCAGTTGCACTGCATCACAACAATGAATACCCCTACAACGAAGGCCGCTTAATTAGCGATAACGGGCTTGATATTCCGATAAGTGAATTTGAAAAACATTTTAAAGAAAAACACGTAGAGCATAGTACAGCTCTGCATTGTTTATTAGATGGTAAACCCTATTTAGTTGGACCACTGGCACGAATAAATTTAAATAAAGCGCAGTTACCCAATGAAGTAAAACAGATAATGCAGGGGCTGAAAGCCCAATTCCCTTCTAAAAACATGTTTCACAGTGTTATCGCTCGTGCCATTGAAATTTATTTTTCTATATTAGAAGCAGAAAAACTGTTAACTAATTATAAAACAACAGATCAACCCTGCATGGAAGTTAAGCCCGCAGCAGGCACGGGTTATGGTTGCAGCGAAGCCCCCCGAGGAATATTATGGCACTGTTTTGATATGGATAAAAATGGCTGTGTTAAAAAAGCGATTATCATTCCCCCCACCAGCCAGAACCAACCTCGTATAGAACAGGATATAAAAAATTCATTAATGAATTTTGGCCTGCACAAGCCTAAAAAACAATTACAGTTACACGCTGAAAAAGTTATTCGTAATTACGACCCCTGCATTTCCTGTGCAACTCATTTCCTGAATTTAAATCTAATACGTGATGGTTTATCTGAAAGTATAAAAAAACAAACCCGCACTGAACTGAGTTTTGAGAATGTAAATTTATCAGAAACTATTATTTTAGGTATAGGCTCGCCTAATCAGGATGATGATGCCGGCTGGTTAGCCATAGATACATTAGAGAAAAACAAAACTATTCAGAAACTAAAAGAAAATGGGTTGAGTTTAAGCAAACTCGATAGACCAGGTTTGCTACTGGCTAAATGCATTAAAAGTTACAAACATGTAGTAATTATAGATGCCACAAAACCAGACAGCTCAAAACAGGCCTTTTTCTGGATTGATGTTACAAAGGTAAACTCAGTTGAAAACAGCTTTTCAAGCCATAACTTCGGTGTAATCGAATCACTGGCAATAATAAAAGCACTTAAGTCATTACCAGGCGAAATAAAACTGTTAGCCATTACATCAATTAGTGACGAAGACCTAATTGATAATGTATTAACGTGTTTAACAGAAAATAACATTGGATATTAAAGAATAAGGCCGTAATTTATAATATTTAGGCATTTATGGCTGAATCAGCAAGTTAAGATTCTTTGCAAGGCGAATAAAACACTGTGAATCCGCTTCGCTTAACCCGCCTACGATATACCCTGATCTAACGCTATTTCTTCCAATTTCGATGATTTTATCCCCCATTCGAGTTATAGAGCTCGGTAAAATGCTACCTCCTATCGGATAGCCCTTTTAGAATTGACCTATGTCATCTATATTTAGTTAACAAAAGCAGCCCACGATTTCTATAATCGTTCTATTCAGGTTGCTTTCATAATAAATGATCAATGATTTGTAAATTAAGATTAAGACTTACTTAAAAATAAAGTCTTTGCGTAGCTTAAGGAAAATATTGATGAAAATTATGAAAATTCAAACTGTTAGTTTCTTTATTAAATGTCTATCCATATTATTAGTATCCGTTTCTACAAGTTTTGCTACTAATTATGATATTAAGGTTTTTGAGTTTCAGCAAAAACTCGCCAACGGTGGGGATGCACAGGCTCAATATAGACTGGCGGGCATGTATGAGACAGGGCGTGGTGTAGCTAAAGATAATTCACTTGCTATGACGTGGTATAAAAAATCATCATCAAACAACAATCCCGCTGCCAATAGATACCTTAAATACATTGATATTAAGAAAACCGGCTTTAAAGCCTCAGATAAAGCATGGTTAAAGACTGTTTATACTGACGCTAAAAATGGCGATGAAAGCGCTTTATTAATTCTTGGCAAGTTACATGAAAATGGCACAGGCGTGAAAAGAAGCCTGAAAAAATCTAAACGTTATTTTAAATTAGCTTTTAACCGGGGTGATTCAGATGCTGAAGCTCATGTTAACAGGGTTGAACGTAAAATATTCGCTAAGAAAGAAAAACAAAAAAAGAAAACACAGTTAGTAGAACTTAATAAAGAAGAAGAAAAAGAAATAAAACAGGCTAAAGACAAAAAACAACCCCAGAAAAAGGCCGCAAAAACTAAGGCACCAAAAAGTACTCCTAACAAGCAACTTGCAAACAATAAGTCAGAGCTTAAACGCCTTGAAGCAGAGCGTAATAAAATTGCACGCGAAAGAAAAGAACTTGAGACTATGAAGAAAGACATGGCAGAAGCGAAAGCCGTTAAAGCTAAAACTGCTGATAAAGAACCCGTTAAAAACAAAACAATAGCAAGCAATGAGGCATATGAAACAAGCTCACATGCAAATGATATGTGTAGTGGAAAAGCTGCTCGTTTTATGAGTCGATGCAAGTAAATAGTTAGATATATTTTAGTTGAATCACTGTACTCATCAATACTAAAGAAACTATGGCGTAGCTAGTTTAATCATTAAATTAGTTACGCCGCCCGTCACTCTCCACTCAACTATTTTGCTGTGTATTTAAGCTCAGCTTTAAATTTTTAATCTCCAAACATACTACTAAACGTAATATCTTTAATATTTGTACTGGTAATTAATCTAATAACCGGTGACACTCTAAAAGGTATATCAACTTCGGGAACATTCCCTTTTAATGTTTTAACCAGTAACTATCATATGGAAAAATAAATAATTTGGCTCTGATATATACATCAGATCATTGATGAATCTGTTCTGTTAATTTACTCTACCCCAATACCTCTTAATGCTCAGGCTACAACACATGCAATACATTACCGACATCGAGTTACTGAACGAGATGAAAGCTACCGGTGCTTTATTTATTCTTTTCGGCGGTCAACACTGCAGTGTGTGTCAGAGCATCAGGCCACAGTTAACATCGATGCTCGAACAACAATTTCCAGATATGTCTGGTGTTTATGTAGATTGCGAGAAATCACCGGAGATCTGTGCACAGCACAGCGTATTTACCCTGCCCGTTGTGAAAGTGTATATCGATGGAATGAAAATCGCTGAAGAAGCTCGTTCTTTCAGTTTAAAGCAGTTAGCACAGACTATAGATCGCCCCTATGCAATGTGGAAAGACTCAATGTAATTTAAAGAAGGTTTCGCTCACTTATTAACATCAGTAACGGGTATCTCTTCAGCTTTTCCGAGCTTTATAGCATTTAGAAGAAATTTCTTATCAAAATACACGGTTTCTCTCGTGGTGTTATTCAGTGTTTCCCACTTCTCACCCTGGTCAGAAAGTATCTCTATAACCATACCGGAAACCTCAAACTTTTTACCTATCATATTTTTCATAATTGATGCATTTAAGAATGCTAGTGTAATTTAACTACTCATAACCTCTTCAAACAGCAGGCCATTAAAACCATTTACTATTAATAATTCTTTAAACTGTTCTGTGCAATATGTACTTACTAGCTTATCTATATTCGATTTAAATAAAACGGCTCCATCTAAATCACTGTCTTTAAAAGATACATTTTTTAAGCCCATGTTCACACCTAGTTCAATATTGTCTTCTGAATTTTCAGTATTGATTAAATTATCATCAATCACTTTTAATGTATTAAACACATAATAATCAATGCCTTCTATCGATATTGGCAAAAACTCACCTGATACCCTCAGGTTCTCATTTAAGAGATTATAAGCCTTTTCATTTAACACAAGGTTACCGGTTATCCAGGTTGAAACATCGGGAAATTTAATACCATCGCCAATATAACCGCTGCTCTCATAAAATGAAGCACCTGGTTTCACCCAGTCGTTAATACGGGATGTAGCATCAAATCCTGGGCTGTAATTAGGCATTTTACTGCCTAGTTCAACGTTTTTAATGATGAGTGAATAATAATTTTCACGATCATTTTTAATTTTGTAAACTCTCATTTTAAATTATCGTTCCATTTTTTATATTCTGCAGCATCTATTTCCTACTGTAGCAACAGTTCATCTTTAATATTACCTTGCAGTAACTGCTGCCTCACGGTTGCAAGCACGGCCTTTAATAGACCCGGGGCATCAATGGTGGCTATATATATCCATACAAAAAGAGCCGTGATTTTAAACCAGGTGGGTATAAATATATGTGTTTAGGGTCATTTTTTTAATATATGAGAAAACGCCTCACTATTGGCTGTTATGCAGAGTCAAAAGCCACCCATAGAATTGACTGTATCACGGTAGTGCTCGCTCTCACCATAAAGCGTGAGGTGGGACGGTTTGTGAATTTCTACTGACTTATTCACATTTTTAGTAATTTCAGATTAATCTGATACACAAGGGCATGACTTTTCATTTACTATACACATACAATAATCAGCTTATGGCTACCTGTTTTATCCATAACGATATAAGAAAAAACCATTGAAAATTAATATGAGGGATATCAAATGAAAGGAATTCTGAGTTCTGTAGGTAAATCTGGGAAGAACATTCGCGAAGACGTTCATCTTATTCAGGACCTTCTTAACCATAAAATTAAGCGCATGCCTGGTGAAAAACGTCTGATTGTTGATGGTTTAATAGGCCCAAAGACAATTAAACTAATTACGAAGTATCAGTCAATTGTGCTTAAAATGAAAAAACCTGATGGCCGAGTTGATTCAGGTGGTAAAACATTTAAATCACTCTATGAGAACTATAAAGTGACACCACATAAACTCACACCCAAAGTCACAATGAAATACTGGGAGGGAGATAGTGCTCGTTGGTCACAGGATAAAAAGCTGCAAAGCTTAAACGCTCAGTTTAGAACCAAAGTAAAAGCCGTGGTTAAAGCGCTTAAAAACGAAGGATTTAAACCCAAAATATTTTATGGGTGGCGATCTGTAGCTGTTCAACTAGAGTTATACAACAAGAAGCGATCTAAAGTTAAATTTAGCTTTCATAATGCAACGTTAAAAGGTGGTATACCCAACTCTTATGCAGTTGATATTATTGATTCACGTTATGCCTGGTCTGACAAACCTGAGACTAAAAAATTCTGGGAAGCACTGGGTAAAGCAGCAAAAGACAACAATCTGTACTGGGGTGGCGACTGGACGTCCTTTAAAGATTGGGCACACGTTCAAATGCACCCCAACAGTAAACTAAAAAGCATTAAACTTGAAAGTAAACAAGCGGAAAGCATGTGAATTTTATTAAAGACAATTTAGTTATAAAACGAATACAACAGCTGATTATTTGCTCTATTATTTTTCCAGTGTCAGGCATCGCACTAAGCGCTGCCCCCGACAACCGGGATGATTTAGTTTACTTAAGTATTATTGCTACGGAAACTGAAGAAATCAGGGCTATAAACAAACACACTGCCTTAAGCAAACAGTTTAAAAACCTGAAAGTGATAAGTAGTAATGATTGCACTAATTTAAAACCCGGTCTGGTCTTGTATGTGAGCCAGCTATCCAATGATAACTCCGCTGCTAAAAAAGCATTAAAAGAGACCAAAACAAGGGTGCCCGATGCTTATCTTAGAAAATGCGATATAAAAGAAAACTCACTATTAAGCAAGCATTACTCTTTTATACATTCATCAATATTTAATCTGCCTGATGATGTAATTAACTGGTCGTTTGACGACATGAAATCTGAACTTGTTAGCCTAAACGACAACTCATCATTTTTAATTGAAAAACAGTTTAATGGTGACATCAACAATGAAGTTGAAGGCAGGCAATCTGTTATATATTTTATTAATAAAAATTCAACCAATAAACAGCTCATCTTAAAGCAATGCTGGGATTTTAAAGCAACTGATCAAAATAAACAGCTTATAACATTTCAATGCATGACCGGTATGGCAGCTAATCATTATATTCACACGGTATATGTATATAACATAAATAAAAATAATATATTATATAAGAAAGAATATTGCCAGCAGGCAAATTTTAAAGATGATAGTCAACTCAGCTGCCTTGAAGAGTCTGTTGATGAAATGGGTGAGTTAAAACGTGTACCCGTAGATTTATCTTTAACAAAATTGGGAAATTAATCCAGGTCAGAGAACAATACAGCCTAATATCAGAACCATTGTTCCCTGCCCCCTTTTTTCTACCACAAATAAACTATTTAAGTATCACTCAGCATTTTCTTCAGCATAACGTTCGCTCTGTTCGAAATGCTGTGCAGTTGCAATATAACGAATAGCCTGAGAGTTATATAGTTGTGGATGCTGCGCCCAAAATACCCAGCCCTGTGGTGGCGCCCAGATAAAGAATGGCATAACCTTTTCAGCGGTGCGTTTGGTTGTGTCATCAGGTCCATAAACCTGCATATTAACCTTCAATAATGAAATACGTTTACTGAGCTCTTCCATTCGAACATCAAGGTCATCACGATCAAATAACTCCGGGTCCATAATAGCCTCGAGATATTCCTCGTACATATTATCTACCCTCTCCTGATCTTCTAACTCAATAATATATTCATAACCCAGACGATCAAAAATCAAATCTTTGAATTCTTTAGATTTCAGCGCATAAACCAGTTCTCCGCTGGCCATATAAAGAGCACGCGTTGCAAGCTCCTTACCTCCAATTAAACTATCAGGCGAACGACCTGAAAGAAAAATTTCAATAGCCTGCTTCAGATCCGCATCATCTGTTTTATACAGTTGCGTAACTTCATCAATGATTGCTTTTGATACCGCTTCACGTGGATAAAATGTTCGCAGTACCATGCGAACCATTTGCGCAAGATTGAACGGTTCGCCTATCAGGCCTTCTGCATGATAAGGCTCATATTCAGACCAGTTAGGCAACTCTGGCACCCAGTCCAGATAAGTTGCAACTCGACGAGTTAACATCATAGATCGGTGCTGATCTCCCGTTATCATCCCCTGGTTGTATAACCAGTTCCAGCCAATTTGCGGTTGTTTTCTACGTTCACCTTCTTGCATATCACGATATGCAGGTGCAGCTTGAAATGTTTCTATTAACTTATCAATAGCCGGGTAACGGCCTCGAAAAATAAGATGATTAACGGCCAGATTGCCAACATTCCAGATACCCTCTGCACAGTAACTGGTAAATTTAATACGACTGGTGTCGAGTGTTGCACTAATTTCAGCCAGCTTATTCAGAGATTCACGATCAACCACTTCGAGGGGGTTACGACTGTAATCCTGATACTCCTTAACATTTGAAGCCAGGGCAAAAGGTATAACCATACCCGAGAACACATCCCATAGTTTGTAGTTATCGGTATAGGCCTGCAGTACATTATCTGGAATTGTTTTGCGTGTTCCTGCCTGATAGTCAATCGCCAGAAGGTGTGCATTGTAATATCGATTATCATCCCCCAGCACGCCGTAGTCATACGGCCAGTCACTGAGTATGGCGACAGGATTGCCCTTATACCAGCCTGAAGTAAAACCGCCTACATGCTTGGCGCCACCTCCTGATTTCAATATCTGGAGTAAATCACCTCCCTGAGCCAGATTGAATTTTGTCATTACCTTGACCACAGGTAAACCAATGTCATGAGTCAGGCTGTTTATATGAGTCAGCCCGGGGCCGTTTTCAAGTTCATTGTCTGCGCCATAGAAAAGCACACGATTATCTAATTCACCATTAATTCGAAATTGATGCGCAGGTCGTTGAAATACGTATTTATCAGTTGCGGAGTTTGCAATAACACGCATCGCCCTGGCTCGATCTGTTTCACCGCGTTGCTCAATAATGGGTGCAAAATTTTCAAACAGGCGTTTTATATTGACAACAGATTTTGCAACATACAATTCACCGGGGCGTATATTTTTTAATCCTGAGTCAGGCAACAGCTCATCAACATTGGTTGCACCAAGATTCATTATGGTGTCGGGTGAACCTACATAACTATCCATCCCAGCATTAAGTGGTATGGCTTCGCCAGAAGGTAGTAAAGCATCCTGAAATGGGTCTGGATGTTTAAAAAACGTATTACTGATTAATATTACAGCTGTAACTATCAATACGATAACAGCAAAAATAATTTTATTACGCACATTTACTCCAAAATTAATTAATTTTCTATTTGCCCAAGCAGTTTCGAAAACATAGCACTCAATCCGCTAACCACACGTGTGGTGCTCTCAAAATCAATGTGATCAATAGTATCAGAAGAAGTATGATAATTCCTGTCACGATATATAGCCGTATCACTAATCATTACCGCTGCATAACCTTCATTCCAGAAAGACATGTGATCTGACCAGTCCACCCCTGGGATGTATTCTGGCGCAACCAGACCTTCAGTAGGAAATTTTGCCTCTTCTCTAAATATCTCTAGAGATTGATACATTAAATGACGTGAAGCGGGATTTGAAATAAAAGCGATAAAATTTCCTGTATCAGGATAAAACAGATTAAATAAAACGGGATAGCGCTGGCTTTTGGCTTTAGATGAGAAACTGCCGATAGACTCTATAGAAAACATCGCTATAACATTTTCATTCATCGAATTGACATGCTGGGCATATTGATAGCTCCCCATGCTTTCTTCTTTAAAATAAGGCGGCTCTTCATTTGCAAACGCAACAAAACGAACCGTTCGTGAAAACTGCATAGATTTAAACAGACGTGCAATTTCAAGAATCCCCGCCACACCGGAAGCATTATCATTTGCTCCTACGGTGTACTGAAGTGAATCGTAATGGGCACCAATAATGATAATCTCATCGGGTTTATCAATACCAATTTTTTCAGCAACAATATTGTCAACTGCTCTATTATTAAGCATATATTGCTGCCGCGTAACTTTATAATCCATTTGTGACAGTTCAATGTCTATATAGTCCGCTGCACGTAAAAGATTATCGTATTCATGCATATTACGAACACCAATGAATTCACTCAATTCATATACATGACGATGAAGTTGTTTTTTTATTTTCTGCTGTTCTAGTGTCAGCAATGGTAATGCACCGTTATACGAGTGACCGGGCATAACAACATTAAGCTGTGTCGTACAACTGAATATCAGAAACACACAAAATAGTGAGATAGATATTAATAACAACAGGCGGTGAGATGCCTTATTTTTGTTTGTTTTCATTCTTATCAACCAGCTAAAATTTAGACAGACTGTTTACCAGAACAGCCAATTATAATAGATACAAAAAAATATCAGGTTAAATCCTGATTTCAGTCCATGATAATCAGTGGCAGATATTAATTGATTTAACAACTGACCATATAACACTATTCGCTTTATTCAAACTAAAACCCGGCATTTTCGAACATAATAAGATGAATCAGAGCTTACTGAAAATAATGTCTTTATTATTCACTAACCCTTGCCTACCACTACAAAGGGTGCCCAGTAAAATGGGTGACTCCATCTCGAACTCTTTATAAACTCATGCTAAGTATCACGTAATGCCCGCTGAGCAGACCTACAGATAGAAATCTGTTTATAAAATTATGCATATAAATGCCCCCCCCTGAATAATTAAGCAGGACTCGTTCCCAGCTATCATTATCCTGAGCTGAGTACCAATCTTATAAAAAATATAAATTAATCGACACAAATAAACCAATAACAGAAGGATATTAGTTTCGCTCTACCCATACATACTTTTCATCAATCAATTCCGTCTCACCGTCCCAGCGATAAGCAACAAGTTTTCCACCTGGTTTAGCTATGCTAAAATCTAAACAGGCTATATTCTTAGACAGAACCTTTGGCTCGCCTTCCATCCAGTAGTGCCCGAGAAATACAGGTGGTTCACTATGTGTGTATTCAATTAGGTGATCACCTTCTATTTCATCATCCGGTATATGCGTTCTGGCGCTTTCAGGCCCCATAAAAGCACTTTGATAGGTAGATGCACTTTGATCCCACCAGCGCACACGAATGTTATGGCGCTCATTTCCGTCTTTATCTTTAAAACTAAAACCATTTTTTAGTGGTATCTCTTTTCCTTTGAGTAACGTTTCAATAGCATCAAATTCCCAGTTACCTTCTATTGTGGCTTTATTTAATAATTCATCCGTTAAATATGTACTTCCATTACTGATATCCAGTATTTTATTAATCCATTTATAATCCCAACAGGCATGAACAATTCTAAGCCCATCCAGTTCTAACCAGAGCGGTAATGTTTTAAACCAGTTAATAACACACGCATACTCTTTATCATTGGTTTCATAAACATCCAGAAAGGCTTTATGTTGTTTGATATTTTTGCTGCTATGTTTACGAAGATATTCACCGGTCGCGCTGTTTTTTGTGAAATAAGCTATCGCATTAAACTCATGGTTACCCATTACGGATAATGCCGATCCATTTTCAATCATCGCTTTTACAATATCCAGCACTTCACGCTGTTTTGAACCTCGATCTATAAAATCGCCCAGAAATATTATTTTTCTTTCAGGGTGCGTATAACTTTTACCATCATCTTTATAACCTAGAAGTGTGATGAGACTAATCAGCTCATCTGCCTGGCCGTGAATATCACCAATAATGTCATAACTTTGTTTATTCATTTTGTATTCTCTTTAGTGGTAACAGGGAGCAACGAAGAAAAGGCTAGATAACTCTTTTAAGAATTTAATCAACGCTATATATAATTTATAGCGCCCATATGATTCAAGTAAAGTATACGTGCGATAAGAAAAACAGTTTGTTAAAAGAACAAACCAGAATCAACGATTAAATCGTTCATGAATTATTAAATTATTAGGGTCAGACAGCAATACTCCCTAATATTAGAGACAATTGTTCCCTGACCTTATTTTTTCTTGTTAATTTAGTGCATCGCCTCAGCCTCAATCACGTCCAGCGGTAACGGTGTATCTAATTGCAATCCGGCATAATTATGACCTAACCTGACAACATGCCCTGTAAGATTAAATTCTCGTCCATCCAGAAAAACAATTAAGGCAATAACACTATCATTCTTTAAGAATGCAAGATCATTATCGGTGAAAACTTTAAGACCATATTTTGATATATCGACCACATCATAGCTTTCAATATCGAAAACTAAAGAAGGTCGATCAGCTGTAGGGTATGACACCCGAGCGTGAGCACGTTGATTAAACTCTTTCATTTTTATATCTACATCTTTTATTCATTTATGCGCAATTGCGATTAAAAATAATCAACAATTTGAACATGTATTAGCGTTTATTATTACTTTATATATTCTTAGTTATATTTATAACTTAATTATCGTTATTTCTTAGCTTATTAGCATCACTCGTTTGGGTGATTTAATGAAAAATATTAATTGGGTTGACGACCATTCGAAATACTAATAACTCCCAGTTGTCACCGCCCTCTTAAATTATTTTAAATTACCCTGAAAACATGTTTTTTCTCGTAATTCCCCTGCCTATCAAGCGTTTATGCCAATAATAGTGTGGCTATTTATAGCATCATATAACTTAATTAATCTCTAATTTTTCATCTAACTCATCTATTAGCGCGCGTATTCTTCCTGTCAGCTCAGCGTGTGTATATGGTTTTCGAAGCAAGGTATCACTAAATTGAGTTTGTTCTTTATTAGGTATAACATCTTCCGTATACCCTGAAGTCATCAGCACCTTGAGTTTAGGGTTGTTTTTCGTTGCCTGTTCCGCTAACTCATAACCACTCATTCCATTTGGCATAACAACATCACTAAATAGTAAGTCGATAGAGTGTTCTTTAGCAAGAATATCTAGCGCCTTTATACCATCGCTTGCAGTTAACACTCTATAACCCTGCATTTCCAATATATCCTTAGCCAGATTTAATAACCCAGTTTCATCATCAACAACCAGGATAGTTTCGTGGCTCCGGGGAGTACTCTCTTTTGATATAATGTTTTCTACTACAGGTATCTCTTTTAATTCTGATTTAGGTAAATATATTATGAAAGAAGTACCAACACCTTCTTCTGAATTGCACTTTATATAACCATTTGAACGTTTAACAAATCCATAAACCATCGCCAGCCCAAGCCCCGTACCTTTACCCTGATCTTTAGTAGTAAAAAATGGTTCAAAAACTCGTTCTGTTAAATTTTCTGGTATACCTACGCCATTATCAGTAACTGTTAATTTCACATATTTCCCGGGATTCAAGCCGGGAGTATGCTCACTATATTCTTTATTCAGTGTTACGTTCTCTGTTGCAATAATAAGTTTTCCGTGACCAGTTATTGCATCACGAGCATTGATACACAGATTAAGCACACTGTCTTTAAATTCTCCTGCATCAATTTCCGTTTTCCACAGTTCATCGAAAAAATGTTGTTCAATTTTAATCTCAGGTGTAATTGATCGTGAAATCATATCAGTCATTGATTCAATCACATCGTTAATTTTAACAACTGATAATTGAGATGCCTGATTACGAGAAAAACCGAGTAATTGTTTTGTTAAGTTTGCTGCACGTTTTCCTGACTCATAAATACTTTTAATTCGTTTATGCGCTTTATCATGATCTTCTATTTGAAGCTCAAGTAATTCAAGATTACCAAGTATGACACCTAGAAGGTTATTAAAATCATGAGCAATACCACCCGTAAGTTGACCTATAGCATCCATTTTCTGAACACGAATCAGTGATTTTTCAGCTTGCCTTCTATCAGTTATATCACGCGCTATTCCTAAAACGCCTATTAACTCTCCAGCAGGTGAAAACATGGGTGTTTTAATCGTTTCAACCAGCTCTTTGTGTCCATCATTTGAAAAGGTCAACTCCTCTTCATTTATTGTCGGTTCACCAGCTGACATCGCTGCTTTATCATGTTTTCGGAAAAAATCGGCAATATCTTTATCAACAAAGTCATAATCGGTTTTCCCAATGAGGTCTGATTCACTAACACCAAATAAAAGCTCGAAACGCTCATTACAGGATAAATAAACACCATCAGGATCTTTCAACCAGATTAAATCAGGTAGAGTCTGCACTAATGTTTTCATGTGAGATTCACTATCACGAAAAGCTATTTCAGATTTTTTACGTTCTGTAATGTCTGTGAGAGATTGAACCATTCCATCAATACTGTCTCCTAACTTAATAGCCGCTAGTGAAACAATAAACCATTTCTCAGTTTCAGGAAAAAACACAACGTGGTTATTTAATGTTTTACAATCTTTGATAGCCTGGCACAGCTCACATGTTTCTTCTGTAACGTTAGGTGCATGAAAATAACGATGAACAGGCTTTTGAAATAATGCCTGAGCTGATTTATTCGCCATATCTTCAGCTGCATTATTAACCTGTGTAATTAACCCATGCCTATCAACCACTATTGCAGGATGAGGTATAGCATCATAACTATTTGAAGCTTGTGCCATTATTGAAAATGGTTCTTTTAAAGTGGTTTGAACTATAGCCTGGTAAATCATCCAGAATGATAGAAACTTAAATAAGTGACCAATAACAAATGGTACACCATGAAAATCGGTATAAAGAGTAAAGAATAACTCTGCACATATTGTTAGCGTTAATGAAGCCAGTAAATAATGAAGTACCCTTGGTGTTAAAAGCTCTTTTTTAGAAAAATAGATAAAAATAGCCAGCAGCAGCAAGACAATAACCAGTATCTCAACCCCAATTTTAAATGCTGTTAAGCCCTCAGAGGTAAGCATAACGGGTGATGTTAAGGAAAATGACACCCAGATTATAACCAGGCTAAGTAAGCCACCTGAAACAAAGGCTAATTTAGCTTTAAGCTTTCGTTTTAAAAATATTGATGCTGATAGCAAGAGCAAGGCTTCGAAAAGACGGGTATAGATCCAAAAATGAAGCGTGACCTCTGAATCAGTAATATTAAAAAAGGGTATCCCATTTACAGTGAAGGTATGCCATGTATCAAGCATAGCCACCCAAAAATAACCCGTTCCAAGGTAAACAAGAAAATCATTATGCGTAAATCTTCGAGTGTTCCATGCTATTACTAGCATGAGCACTCCGACCATAACTGAAAAGAGTTCTGCCAGGGTATGAAATAATAAAACGCCATATTGCAAACGAATAACTGATAGACACAATACAAGGAATAAGGGCGTTATGAATGAAGCCGGGTTAATCTTAATTCTATTTAGCATTATTTTTTAAAATCGCGCAATAACTACAAATATTTGATGTTTATGCTCTATAGCCCCCAATAAACAGTCATCATTATTAATAATAGATCACTTTAGTAGTAAATTCACCGTAACTCATTTACTTATAAAAAATAACCACTTGAAGAGTAACTAATAACTCGCAACTGTACCTGTCAAACCACCCGTTAATACTCGGGTTATGGTTATTTTGAGAACTTAATCTTAACTTAATTCAAACGTATATAAACCAACATCAGGGGCGCTGTTATACCTTATTAAAACCAATAAAATCAAAGAGATAACGCCCATATTCATAGAACGCCTAAATAGATAATATTAATCAGAAAACTCATTGGGGTAAGAGAACAATTGTCTCTAATATTAGGGGGTATGTTTTCTGAAGCGGATTTTGTAACCAATTGTAACAAATGGTGCCAGAGCACAATACTCTCTAATATTAGAAACAATTATGCTCTGGCACCTGTCTTTGTAACACCTGAAAAACATGAAGAAAAGTATGCCTGTATTAAATCTTCCTTTTTATTGCGTGAAGTTCAAACTATTATAAATAATTAGTTCATATTTCATCTATATTTGATTATTTCATCACCCATACATTTGGCCATGCATTTTGACGAGCAGTTCTCTGTCGAGTAATAGTGTCATCTTGATTTACACCGGCAATACTATGCCTGATATCCTCATTTACATTTCCGTTTAAATAATAACTATGCTCAACCATACCGGTCACAATTTTAGAACAATCAATCTGATGTACTTTTTGACTAAGCTGAGCCACTTTTTCAACTCCATTTAAGCCAAGTCGATCAGAATTTTGTTTGGTATAATCAGATATGTACATAGCGACATCACCGCTATTATGATAAATATTTACATTTGTAGCCAGCTCCTGCAGCCTTGCTAACGGTTTCCCTTTTTCTAATGCGTCATCATCTACATCAGGTGAGCACATAAATATTTGATCAAACAGTCGAGGCAGTCTCATGCCATGATTAAATTCGATTAAACGCTTTAAAGTGTTTTGTAACACATAATTACCCATAGAATGGCATAACAGGTGCACTTCCTGATTACATAACATCACACCATCTTCACGTGTTCTCTCCTTCATCAGAAAATCTCGTAATTTTAATATGCCTCGACCAAAGGCGCTGCCAGAGAACTCCGCATCTGCACGATCTGATTTATAAGAATATATAGGGTATTTTTGACCATCGGAAGGCCATGAGAATAAGATTACAACAACTTCTTTACCATCAACCTTTTTACTATCAACATTTAACGTAGTTTGTAATGCCATAGCTGATGCAACGGCATCTTCCCAACTAACACTATATCCGTGGATATATATAACCACATCACAACTTTTACTCATTTTTTTCTTTAATGAAAGAAATGTTTGCACTGAACCCAATTTATTATTCTTTTGCGAAATATCAGGTATATCTGTATCAAGGCCATCCTCAATAGCATGAATAGTTACATTTTTTATTTGCGAAAGATAATAATCACTAAGGTCAACACCATTACCTACACCGTAATCTAATTTATCTTTTAAACATTCATTTATTTTTTTATCGTCAAGATTATCAAGTGTAACTCGACCAAAACGTAAATTCTCGCCTCCATCACTACTCGGTTTTGATCCATAGCTATCTGGGTTATTTCTTTTCTTACCGGTATGAGCACGGTTAGTTGCATAAAACAGTTCAATTTTTTTCATTTTTATTTTACTCACAAGTAATAGTATTTATCTGAATTAAGAAGCAATAAAGTATCTAGTAATTAAGTCTAAAAATCGTCAAAATCAGGATCAGGTCCATCATCTATTCCATCTCTATAAGGGTCTACAAATGCTTTCAACGACGAAATCAGGCAATCCCACTCATCAGACCACTGGCATAAATCTGGATCTTCGACAATAAGATCTGGTTTATAAATATTAGGGATGGTCTTCATACAGGCAAAACCTGCTGCTTTATTTCCTTTTTTATTAGGTAAGCCATCCTTCTTGCCAGCAAGAATTCGAGTAAATAAATCTACTACATATTGATCAATTTCTAGCGGGTCATAACTTCCTTTATAATCTCTACCCTGGCCAGGACAGGTAAATATTTCATGCTTATTCTCAATGCCACGTCCATCTGTAAAATCAATATATTTAACTGTGTTATTAATATATCCCTGATGATTACGCTTCGCACGAATTGTTGTCGAACTCCCCATTCTTTCGATATCAAGTATTCTCTGCGACAATCGATAAACAGAAGACGCACCTAAAACCACATCATACTTATTAATTGTTATATACAGATCCTGAGTTACATAACCATAAAGCACAGGTATCCATGATGAATGATCAGACGCTTTAATATCGGCCTGATGACAAATGATATTTTTAAAAATAAGCGGAAGAGCACCCTTATCAGCTATTGTTCGTTTTAGTAAATAGTTACCCATGCTATGAACAATCATTGTCATCTGCGATGATTTCACATGAGGGCGAAGATGAGTATTAATTAATTTCAGTGCAGCATAAAAATCAGTTGTTGAAGCTTCAGCATTAATTCGCGCCGGCTTATAGTTAGTATAATAATCATCAAGCATTTTTTTCAACTCACCCGCTGCAAAGCTAACTAAGCTGGGTCGGGCAGCGTAACCAATAGTTGATATAAGATATTGTTTAAGCTGTGCTTTAATATCTTTTTTATCGAATGACTTAATGGGATTAGGACGGGATGGCCATGAAAACAACACCACATTGACGCCATGAATTTTATTAAGCTTATGCGCTTTTTCAATTGTTTCACTCACATCCTGATGAAAGCCATGTAAAAAAACAACCCAGGGCTTAGCTAGCTCTTCTTCAGAAATAGAGTTAAATAAATCTTGCTCTTTACCTTTAGGGTAAAAATTGATTTTTTGATAATCACCTTCAGCTAAACCCGTGTAAATAGCATCCTTCTGGTTGCCAGGTTTACGAAGCTTTGTAAGTATCTGCTCGTGACTAAGTGTCACTACACCGGTTTTTGGCGTTTTCTTTAACGTTCTGTTGGTAATATAAACTAACATTGACTGAACCCCCAATATTCAAGACATTAATTTCACTGATCATATCAATCGAAGTAATTTGATCAGGACAAAAATATCAGAGAAGAATGGAGCTCAGTTTAAGAAACTGAGAAATAATATTTATTATCTTTAAGTCTCATTAGTAAAATTTATAACTAGTGGGACAGACTTCCATGACAAAACTCAAGACAATATGATATTACAATCATCTGTACCGTCCTTGAGCAGGAAGAGTAATCCCCTCTTTATAAAAAGTCCAGTTAAACATAAGCATTAACAATAAGAACATATCTTTTATTTTTTATTTCAAGGAAATGACTTAATAGTAAGAAGAAGACAAATTGGACTTCCCCTCTTGTTAATTAGTTGATTTTACGCCTCGTAAATCCTACTAAAGCTATTAAGCCTGACCAAATAACCATAGCGTAGTAGGAATAAAAACATTTCTCAAACCATCAGAATCGGGTATTGCACAGCCAATATCACTATCTATTACATTACCTTCAGGCAATAATTGATTGCAACTGATGGTATCACCTGCCTGTACCCCATCAGGTGTATTGTTAATAGCATTAAAAATGCCCTGATACATCCTAAACAGTTTTTAGCTCTATATCAGAAATATTCCGTATATATAAACCAGAAAAACCAGAATCAAATCTCAATTATTTCTAATATTAGAGATCTGACCTGGTTTTTCAGTTTTTCAAAATTAAATTATTTTACGACAGCTGATTACGAAGTTTTCTCAATAATTCATTTTTATTGTAGGGTTTAGTCAGCCTTTCATTATATAAATCCTGATCAAAATAATTTTCCTCTGATTTATTAATAAAACCACTCACTATCTGGATTTTTATTTTAGGGTACTTATCCTTTATTACCCAGGCCAACTCATAACCACTCATTTTTGGCATTATTACATCGGTTAACACCAGTTCTATTGATTCAGAATTAGAACTTAATATATTAAGCGCTTCATCAGCATTTAAAGCTGTAAACACTTTATAACCGACTGACTCAAGTATATTTGACGCCAGAATTAACAATGATTTCTCATCATCAACAATTAGAATAGTTTCATTCCCATTTAAACTATCTCCTTCTATAAAATCCGCAATTTCTTTTTTATCATTACCTGATTCTTTGTCACTACGCGGGAAATAGAGCGATATACGAGTACCAATTCCTGGTTCTGAATATACATGAATAGTTCCTTTAGACTGTTGCACAAAACCATACACCTGACTTAAACCAAGCCCCGTTCCACCTTGCCCTTTTGTTGTATAGAAAGGGTCAAATATTCTACCCTGCACATCATCAGACATGCCATGACCAGTATCACTTATGGTTAACATGACGTATTCACCCGGTTTTATATCAATTTGATTTTGATTTTGATTTTGAATATAAATATTTTGAGTTGTGATGGTCAACACCCCACCATCTGGCATGGCATGTTTAGAATTAATAGACATATTCAAAACAGCATCTTCAAGTAAGTTTTTATCAATACAAACAGGCCATATTTCATTAGCCAACTCGACCCTTAATTCAATTGCTACCGTCAGTGTTTTTTCCAACATTGATCGCTCGCCAAGAATCAGGTCATTAATATTGGCGACAACCACATCCTGACTACCACCTTTACGGGAAAAATTAAGCAATTTTGAAGTCAGATTTTTAGCCCTTTCAGCAGCCACATAAATCTCTGAAACATAATTATAAAACTTATCCTCTTTATCTATTCCAAGTTTCAACAATTCAGTATAACCAAGAATAACACCCAGCATATTATTGAAATCATGAGCTACACCACCTGTTAACTGCCCTAATGCATCCATTTTTTGTGAATGACGAATAATTTCATCTTTATCCAGTTGTGCAGTAATATCATCTATTCTTATTACAGCACCTATTGTTTCACCTTCACTTAAAGGATAGATAGTCAAATCATATGTTTTTTTATAACTTCCTTTTTTAAATTTAACTTTGCGTATTATATTTGGATCACCACCTAAAATTACAGCACTAATTTGATTATCATATTCTTTAAGCAATAACATTACATCATAGAGATTATGGTTAACCGCCTGCTCTTCAGTATGACCCGATAATTCCTGAGCCTGCTCATTCCAGATAATAATATTCTTATTAACATCAATACCAATCAATACAGAAGGCATTGAATCAACTGTATTTTGTAAATGACTCTTTAATAATTTTTTCTCTTTTTCAAGTGCCTCTGACATTTCATTAAATGACAAAGCTAAATAACCGATTTCATCCATCTCAGAAACTTCATTTCTAAGACCCGATTCACCTCTTCGTATACGTTTAGCAACATCAGCCATGCGTATGAGAGGCAATGTCAATTTCCCTGACAAAAATACTGCAGCAGCTATAATGAACAAAGAAAACACAAATGTTATAAAAAATGCGTATTTAACAAACGTATAAGTTGGCCCATAGATCTGACTTAAATCTTTTTTGGAAATTACCCCCCAGCCAGTTCTGGGTAAATAAGTATATGCTGCCAATACAGGAATATTTCGATAGTCATTACTTTCAATTACTCCCGTTTTACCATTAGCTGCATTCACAGCGGGTAAGGCAGTTATTTTTAATTTAAGAGATGACTCTGATGAATGCCTCAATTCATTCAAAGCAAGAGCGCTGCTATTAACAATTAATATTTCACCTGTAGCTCCCATTGCTGTGTTTTCTTTGATAATTTTAAACAACGAATAATCAAGCGATATCCTCGCAACAAGAACATAATTCATTTCTTTATCAATATCATTATTATATACAGGAATAGAAAAACTCATCGATGTCTTGTTTAGCGTGTCCGAATAATAAACATCTTTAATGTATTCTTTTTTAGTACGTATAACCTCAGAAAAATACAAATCATCAGACTTATTTTTATTTTCTTGATCAGAATCCGTTGATACAAATATACTGCCAGATCTTTTATCAATCATAAATATTTCTTCGTATGACTCATACTTATCACGATAAACCTTCAATATATTCCTTAAATCATTTTTAATATGAGAAGATGTATTTTTATTTTCAAATAAATATTGTTGCGTGACTGAAGACATAGCATAAACATCGCCTACTCTTTCAGTAAGCCATTGATTTATTTGTTGAACTTTTAAATCTCGAATCGCAACAAGATGCGACAAATTTTCAGCTTTTATAGCATTAAGATGTTGCAAGAAAAAAACTGTAGAAAATAAAATAACCGGTAAAATCCCAACAATAGACAGCCAAAACATTTGGCGAGAACGTATTGATTTAAATTTAAACATTGAAAACATTCTTATTATTTTATTCCTTCAACCACTTCATTAGAAAAAAAACTATCAGTATCAACTCTATTATTTATTAACCCTCTATCAAGCATAAAATCTATAATCACCTGAGAGTACTTATAGATATTACTCTTACTTTCAGGCTTGAATATTTTTTTGTTTTGTTGCAAACCTGGAGCAATCAACTGAGTCAAACCTCTTTTATACTCCTCAACAGTAATGTTTTTTTCAGCAGCAACAATTTTTGCCGCGTCATCAACATCTAACTCAACCGCATCAAACCAGGCTTTAGCAATATTAATGACATCTTTTTTATTTTTATTATAAAAACCCTCTTCAAATACAAGCACGTCAATTATTTCATAAGGAATATCTTTAGAACTAAACAAAAGATTTGCCTTATTGTGATTAATTAATGTTGTTGCATCAGGGTTATAACATACCAAAGCATCAATTTTTTTATTACTAAAAGCGGATATCCAGTCTTCACCCTTAACTTGAACCAGTTCTATATCTGATGATTTGATCAGGTTATTCCGTAACGCTCGATGCAGCAAAAACTCACCGACTAAGGTTCCTTCAAAGCCAATACGTTTACCTTTAATTTGATCGATTCTTTCGATTGACTCCTGCCCAATAATCATGTCTCCCCCCATAGAAAAGTCGACCACCAATACCGCTTTAAGAGGATATCCAGATTGATGCAGGTTAACCGCCTCATCTAATGTAAAGCCAGCCCCCTGTAATCGACCTTCTCGCATGGCCTGCATTTCATCTTCAGCCGATTTAAATCGATCAACTTTCACATTTACGCCATGCTTGAGAAAAAAGCCCTTGTGTTCAGCAATACGTAAAGGATCATATCCGGTCCAGTCATTGAGGCCGATATGTATAGTGCCATTACCAGGGGATAAAAGAAGATAGGAAATAAACAGCGATGCGACTACAACAATCCAAAAAAGAGAAGTAAATATGGATTTAGAATTGTTTTGGATCATTTAACACTCCGTCGCATAGTATTAAATAATAACTTAATAAATATAACAATTCCAATATAAGTTAATACCTCCTTGTGTGGGTCTTAGAGGATTAGGGTTAATTACAACGTTCTGAATAGTCACATTCGTCGTTATCCAGTATTAATCAGGGACAAAGACGCCTAGAACATTAGAAACAATCGATATATGGCGCGGTTTTTCGTCGATTTATTGGGTCTGTTGTGATTAGCAAATTATTTAGCAGCATCTCCCATTATTGTCTTAAATAGTTGCTTCATAGTATTAAATAAAATAAAAAGAAGTCGGCAACAAAAAGTTACTAATTACCTTATGTCACCTCCCCCCTTTATATTTAACGCTAAGTTGCTTTATTTCCCATGCACTCTGAAATCAAGTGGTATCTTAACTGTCCATGCACCTCGGACATCACCTTTTTTGTATCCCATAGACAGATCATGTGGATATTCTGTCTGAACTGCATCTGCAACTCCGGGGCCTAATTGATCATATGTACCATGGCATTTCAGGCAAGGCAGGAATGGTGCCTCGCTTGGCATACCTGGCATGGTGATGGAACGCATATAACGGAAATAACTATTAGTATCGTTACCCTTTCCTTCTGTCACCATAGCGTAGGACTCGAACTCTTTAGTTGGCAAAATAGTGCCATCTGGTTTGGGGATATCAAACTGGGTTCGTGTATCGCCATCAGCAGCCATTTCTACAAACTGTTTCAACTGTTTCAATTCCCATTCATCTGGAATGTTTCGTGAATTACGAGTGCGTTCAGTAACACGCCTTACCAGATAACCTGTTGAACGGGAAAAGTTCGAGGCAATTTCGGGACCTAACTCCGGGCAACGTGGAAACACTTCCGCAAATATATTCGGATTATTGATGCTGCCATCTGGGTTCATCATTCCCGTGCCCTTCATTGCCATAATGAAACTTTTAAACAACGATTTAAAATAATCACTGGCGGTACTACGTGCATCAGCAAGTAGTTCTGCCTCGGTTGGAGGTGTTGCAGAGCAACTGGCAACTTCAGGACAGAAAGCACAGGCACCTTCTGTTTGATATGTCGTTTGCTCCCATGTGGGTGAAATATCACCGTAGTGACATCCGGAACAGTCTGCAATAACCTCATAACCACATGCGTTATTTACATCAGCAAGCGCTTTACTTTGAGCAACAACACTCGTGGGTAGTGCGAAGCTGAAAGCCAGACTAAAGATAAGTAATGCTATTTTTTTCATTTTTTCCTCCAGGCCTTTTGGGTTGTTCTGGTAGTTAATTTTTATATTGCTACAGGTACATTTTTAATACGGCTGGAAAAATAGCGTTAGTCATTTGTTCGTTCATTTTCGTTCATTTAATTACATAAGAATTTCTTAATTGATCTTGATCAAAATGATTTAAATGCTAAGATTAAGTAACTGGATTTTAATTTTTGAAATAAACTTTGAATTCAATACGTTATACCTATATTAGATTTTATCAATTTAATGAAGTTGATATAGATTAGTTTCTTACTGTAAATAACTTCCAGGATATATAAACACCTTTTTTCTTCACTGCATTACTGCTTAACCGTATCACTAACTCGTTTGATCATATTTAGAAATAGTGTTGTGCCATTTATTTTCCAGCTCAATCATCATAACTAAGCTGAAAAATCAGATAAACAGGCTTATAGTGCTTTAAATTAATCACTATTCTACTAACATTAATATAAAGACAAATTTTATTGCAGATAAATCGGAGCTGTTATGACTTTCTTACATAACTACTGGAAGGATGCAAACATAAAATCTAAAATCATTATTCCAGTAATGATATCTCTTTCTATAATAAGTATTGTTACTGGTATCAGCCTGTACAATTCAGAAAAGTCAGGCCTGATAAATGAACTTAATTATCAGGGAGACAATATCGCCTCATCACTATCTGCTTATGCTATCAGACCTGTTTCCACAGCTGATCACGATTTATTAACCCGTTATGCCAATAAACTGATAGCCGATAAGAAAATTATTAATCACGTATCATTTTACAAAAACAACACGCCTTTTCTAACAATAAATAGTGGTTCAATAAGAGAGAAGCTACGACCTGAAACATTAAAATATTTTAAATCTCCGATCTACTCCCCTGACAATAAAACGGAAGTCGGCTTTGTAAGAATTAGCCTGTCCACAGAACAAATCGAAAACTATCTGGCCAGACGCGTTGTTGAAATAACCGCAATATCTGCATTAATAGTAATTATCTCTAGCGTTTTACTCTCATGGTTACTTGAAAAAGTCATTTCACGACCACTTGAAAAACTGACTCATAAAATTCAAATGATATCTCATGGTCGATTTGATAATCGTGTTTCCTCTGAGTCCATTGGGGAAATGGGGCACCTGTTTGAAAACATCAATGGATTAAGAATTAGACTTAAAAGATTACAAAGCAACCTGTTTAAATCTAACAGGGAAAGAAAATCTAAAAAACACCTGAATATAAAACCTAAAGGTCTTAAAGCATTAGTTATTGATGATGATAAACTCATCCTCATGCATGCTCAAAAACTTCTTGAAAAAAATAATATGGCCGTTATTTTAGCTGACCATGGAAAAAAGGCTCTTAGCATTCTTAAAAATGAACAGATAGATTTAATTCTACTCGATCTGATAATGCCTGAGATGTCTGGCTTTGATGTTTTAAATGAAATTAAAAGCAATAAAGATATTGAAAAAATACCCGTTATTGTTATTTCATCAATCTCAGATAAAGATTATATTGTAAAAGCCCTGAATAGTGGTGCTGCCGATTATGTAATTAAACCATTCAACAATCAGGAATTATTAGCCCGGGTTAAAACACACCTGAGAACATCCCTAAGAGAAATTGAACTTGAACATATTCTTGATGAACGACTAGATAGCCTGAAAAACATTTGATTTATTAAGCATTACCCATACATGCAGCGGGTTATTTTTTAATACAATAAATAATCAGAAAATTAATTGACACCAGTTTTCAATCTTTAATAAACCTTACCTTGTCGCTTTTCCTGTCATACACAAAACTTCCTGCTTCCAGTTTTTTACTCACTTTATATCTTTTATCCTGAATAAATATAATCACTCCAGGATAGGTGAATTTGTTGACACGAACATTACCAACATTTTTATCTTTTATTTCTTCAATTAATTTTAATTTTTTTTCTTCCAGTTTCTGTTTAGTATCGACCAGAGCTTTACGTGTTATCTGAAGTTTAAAAATAATATCCTTTGTTTCTTTGACTGGCATTATTCGATGACGTGTTTCAAGCTGATCAACTTTTTTCAGGTTTAATATATTTTTCTCTATATCATCATCAATGAGCCGAATTTTTCGCCTTTCTTCCTGGGCGACACCAATATGAACAACTGTTTTAACGAAACCATCTGATCCTAACTCAGAAACTTCCAGATGATTGTTAGCCGTAATTTCGCCTCCAGCAACCATACTGTGTTTGGGATTACCCACGCCGACTCTAATAGTGTCATTAGAAGCAACAGTACTATTGAGAATACTGCCAGTAACAGTGAGCACACCATTAACAAAAACTTTCGCGTTTTCTATAAAACCGACATTTATATTTGAAGGAGAATAAACTCGACTTTTAACGCCTCTAATACCTCCTTTAATAACAATATCACCTTCAGCTCGAATAGTGCTGTCTTCTACGTTATATTCGATAATGACACTATCATCACTTTCGATTATAAAGCCAGGTCGGATAGAACCTTTTACATGGACAGGTATATTGCTATTAATATTACCTTTTTCATAATCTACTTTATCGATAACTAACAAATCGATAACCTTTAGCGTGAAATTGCTCACGATTAATGCACCGTCCATGTCTGCAACCAAACGGCCTTTTTCGTCTATGTGCAATCCTTGCAGTTTTAATTTTATTTCTCTGGGTTTCTTTACTTTTATTGCAACACCACGTACTGTTTTTCCTTCAACACCTGGTTTAGCTTTCAGTAAGTATCCTGCCCTGTCACCTTCACTCACATTCCAGGGATAACCTTGCTCATGATAATCAATGTAACCGCCATGAATCTCGGCACCAATAGTATTTTTATCAAGACTGATAATGAGTTTGGCATCCTTACAGGGTTCAGACTCCAGACCATTAGCCACTACCACATCTGATACACAGCTTACAGGGTGTTGCCCTGTAATATTTAGCGCTTTACTGAGAGCTGTCTGAATACTTACCTCATCGAAGCCAAAACTAACTTTATTTCGATTTAGCTCTTCAATAATATTTTCAGTAGTAATTTCTACATCATTAACAGTTTTCGCATAAATATCCATACACGCCTGCATATTTCCTTCTGCAATATTTACACTGCTTGATAGTGATATTTTTTCTATACGCTCTGTATGCTCGTAATCAATTACCCCAAGATTGGTTGCAATATAATCAACGTCTTTTTGATTCTTGGTGATTTTTATACCTGCACCTGTCTGAATTTTTACTTTTTTTCCAGGCGATACTTTAATTACTTTTCCGTAGACGTTTTTTCCCGGAGTACCGTTGATGGCTTCCCTGTAAGTAGCAACTACATCATCGGGTAACACGACAGCACAATTATGATTTAGATATTTTTCTGGAATATTCAAGGTAAAAATAGCATCTTGACTCTCCACTGGTGGTTTACCTTGAACAATACAGGCCTGTTCATCCGAAAGAGTATTACCGGGTGCTTCTATAATAGCTTCAATGTTTTCTTTATTAACAGGGGCTGATATTTTTTTTGATTTGAGTCTGGCAGCAATCATCTCGATACTTAACGCATCTCCACCATCACTGGCCGGTGTTATATCTCTTATGTATACCGACAACTGATCATCGGACACCTGCAGCTTAAAACCGGCTGAGGCGGGCTCAGGATTTTTTTCTTCAGCTGAATGCTCTTTATCAGTACGCAGATGATTATCAGGTTCTATCTTTTCTGTATTTGGTTTATCTGTCATCATTAAACTCTCATAGTTAACAATGAACTAAAGGTTTCTGTTTGATTACCAGATGAAATAATAAATCTGGTGCTAATACTTATCTTATAGCAGAAAAATAGCATCAACTTATTAACCCTTGTACTGCTGTTTTTTCTAATATTAGAGTCGATTTAGATCTGGCCCCATATATTGCATATATTGCCATGCTGACACGAGGTTTTTAGACTGGAAACTCACGAGCTGAAGAAACAAAAAACACCCCGTAACTCATTGATTTTGAAGACACTGCCAGGATTTAAATCAAACCATTCTACCAAGTGATTGATAGTATTATCTAATATCGAGTTCGAATAATATGTATACCACCCAATAATGCCCCATGTCCCAATTGCTATTGACGTGGGATTCGAATTAATATTTCAGACTGTTTCTTTTCACTATTTTTATTTTAGCTGGTTTAATGCTTTAAGATTTCATACAAGACGATATTTGTCTTACAAATAATTATGTACAACTATGAAACCCTAATTAAGTTTTAGTGTTTTTTTCATATAAAGATAAAAAACAACAGGTAACAGGAACATAGAAACCAGTGGCGCAGTAATCATCCCCCCTACCATCGGAACAGCAATAGGTCGCATGACTTCAAGCCCACTGCCCTCACCTAATAACACAGGTAATAAACCGCCAATAATAACAGCAACTGTCATGGTTTTAGGGCGCACTCTTTTTAAAGCACCTTCTAATACTGCCGATTTTAATTGTTCCTTTGATTCTGGTTTATGTTGACTGATCGCCTGTTTTAAATAAATAAGCATGACAATACCAAACTCTGTTGCAACACCCGATAACGCAATAAAACCAACCACAACCGCTACTGACAGGTTAATTTGATATGCATACAACAACCAGGCGCCACCAACAAGTGCAAAAGGCACGCTTAACATGACAATTAAAGATTCCGTAATATTTTTAAAACTCAAGTACAATAGAATAAAAATAATAATGAGTGTTAATGGAATAATATAAATTAATTTTTCTTTAACTCGTTCGTAATATTCAAATTTACCAGCCCAGGACAGGCTGTATCCTGGTGGCAATATAACTTCTTTGGATATCACAGACTTTAATTCATCAACATAAGCACCAAGATCCTGATTTATAATGTCGATATAGACATTAACGCTTAAGCGACCATTCTCGCTTTTTATCATTGCCGGACCATCTGAATACTTAATAGCTGCAAATTCACTTAAAGGTAATAAATCACCATGCTTTGTAACAATAGGCAGATCATTTAATTTTGATATTGAGTTTCGAATATCATAGGGGTAGCGGATGTTAATCGGGTAACGTTCTCTGCCTTCAACCGTTTCTGTAATATTCACACCACCAACTGCTGTTGAAATAATTTTCTGCAAATCACCCACATTAAATAATTGCTGGCCGGCATTAAATCGATCAATTGTAATATCGATATATCGTCCATTTGAAATACGTTCAGCAATAACCGAAGTGGTGCCATTAACGGATTTAGCTAATGTTTCAATTTGCTGTGCAATTTCTTCAACATTTTTTAATTCTGAACCCGTCACTCTAATACCTACAGGAGTTTTAACACCTGTTGCCAACATATCAATTCTGGCTTCAATAGGCATTAACCATGCGTTAACCAGCCCGGGAACTTTGACTCTGGCATCCAGTTCTGCTTTTATTTTTTTAATGGTCATGCCATCACGCCACTCTTCTCTGGGCTTAAGTTGAATCGTTGTCTCTAACATATTCAACGGCGCCGGATCTGTTGCTGTTTCGGCACGTCCTATTTTTCCAAATACCTGCTTTACCTCTGGAACTGTCAAAATTAATCTATCTGTTTGTTGTAATAATTCACGACCTTTACCTATCGATATACCAGGTAAGGTAGTCGGCATATATAACAGGTCACCTTCATCTAACTCCGGCATAAATTCTGAACCCGTATTTGATAATGGCCATAACGTTGTTAACAACAGAACACATGCGAAAAAAATAACATTTTGCGGTGAATTTAATGCTCGATTTATATTAGGTCGATAGGCATCCGTGAATAAACGATTGACCGGATTCGCATGCTCATCTTTAATTCTTCCATGAATAAAATAGACTGCTAAAACCGGAACCAGTGTAATTGAGAGTCCTGCGGCGGCTGCCATTGCATAGGTTTTGGTAAAAGCCAACGGGCTAAACATTCGGCCTTCCTGTGCTTCCAGGGCAAACACTGGCAGAAAACTCAGGGTAATAATAATAAGTGAATAAAATAATGGAGGACCGACTTCGACACAGGCGTTGGTAATGATTTTCACCCTGTTTTCTATCGTGGTGGATTTAGTTTTATTAAGTTCCAGATGCTTATGAATATTCTCGATCATAACAATAGAGGCATCCAGCATTGCACCTATGGCAATAGCAATACCCCCCAGTGACATGATATTTGCATTGATGCCCTGGTACTTCATAAGTATAAAGGCTGACAGAATACCTACTGGCAAACTGATGGCTATAACCAGTGAAGAGCGAACGTGCATTAAAAATAAAACACAAACCAGAATAACAACAATGATTTCTTCAATTAATTTACTGCTTAAGGATTCTATTGATCGTTGAATCAAGTCTGCCCTGTTATAGGTTTCAATAAGCTCAACCCCTTCAGGCAGGGCCAACTTTAACTCTTCAATTCGTTTCTCTACAAGCCGAATAGTATCAAGTGCATTTTCTTCCCATCGCATTATCACGATACCACCAACAACCTCTCCCTTACCATCAAGCTCTGCAACACCTCGCCTTGGTGCTGGCCCTTCTCTTATTTGAGCAATATCACGTAAAAAAACCGCTTCACCAACTGCATTAACACCCAACGGTCCTACATTTCCAATATCTTCTTTACTGGATAAATAACCATGAACACGAATCATGTACTCCGCTTCAGAAACCTCGATCACCGATGCACCTGATTCCTGATTACCTTTTTTAAGTGCGCTGATCACTGATGAAAGTGTCACCAGTTCACGATGAAGTACGTTAGGATCAATAATAACCTGATACTGTTTGACCATACCTCCCAGTGAAGCAATTTCTGCAACACCCGGAACAGATTCAAGTTCAAATTTTAAAAACCAGTCCTGTATAGAACGAAGTTCACCTAAATCATGCTGCCCCGTTTTATCAATTAATGCATATTCATAAACCCAGCCGACACCACTCGCGTCTGGCCCTAATGATGTTTTAGCTCCATCCGGCAACGTTTTTTCTACTTCATTCAGATATTCTGAAACCCGTGATCTTGCCCAGTAAGGATCAACGTCTTCATCAAATAAAACATAAACATAGGAGTCACCAAAAAACGAATAACCCCGAACAGTCGTCGCACCGGGCACAGTTAACATGGTTGAGGTTATCGGATAGGTAACCTGATCTTCAATAATCTGTGGTGCCTGCCCGGGATAACTGGTTTTAATAATAACCTGAGTATCAGATAAATCAGGTACCGCATCGAGTGGAATACTACTCAGGGATCGAACGCCCCAGACTGCAATGATTAAACTCATTAATAAAATGAGCGGCCTGTTTTCAATCGACCATCGAATAATTGATCTGATCAATTCTCAGATCCCATTTCAACTTCTGTAACAGGTGAACTAATGCGTGCAACCTCAGCCCTGAGCTCGCTTTCCGAATCCAGTAAAAATTGCCCTGACACCACAACCTTCATGCCATCCTGTAGTCCAGAGATAATTTCCACATGCTCATCATTATCTAGCCCGGTGACAACATCAACCGGCTGAAAGCGGCCACCACTTTTTGCTACTACCACAACATTTTTAGAGCCGGTTCGAATAACCGATGATGATGGCACGAGTAAAACGTTATTCTTTGACTGTGTGTATACGGTCATTTCTGTCTGCATACCCAATCTTAAATCGAGCTTACTGTTATCTTTAAAATCAGCAATGACTTTAACAGCAGTAGTACTACTGTGCCCAAGATCATCTACCTTTCTTACTTCACCTTGCCAGCTGAGCCCCGGAAATCGTCGTATAGACATAGAAATTTTTTGCCCAACCTTAAGCCATATCCATTGAGTTTCAAACACTTTGGCATAGGCTGAAATAGAATACAGTGGTTTTAAAGTGCCAATCACTGCACCCGATTTTATTTTCTGTTTAAGTTTTACATTTAATTTTGTTAATAAACCTGTATCCGAATAACGTAAATGATAAAGATTAGATGGCTGTTTGGTTTTTATTAATAATTTAATCTCGTCAAAGGTATAACCTAATATACTTAACCTGCGCTTTAATATGCGCATATTCTTTACATCGTTTTTATTTACGACTTTTAGGTACTGTTTCTGAAGCTGGAGTATTTCATCTGACTCAAGTGACACAATCACTTCATTTTTATAAAACTTGTTTTCTTCATCTGAATGATTAATAAATCGGACAACACCCGATACCGGCGATACCAGTAAAACATCATCTCGTTTTTTAACTTTATTAATGTAACCATAAAGTCGGATATTCTTATGAATATTATCTCGAACAACATCGGCTGTTTTGATTCCAAAATTATTGATAACGGATGAGTCGACACGTATTTCTGGGTGCAACTTATCGTTATCACTTAATGTGGATAGATTTTCTATCTGTTTACTTACTAATGACATACCACAAATTGGACAATCACCATTATGTTTCTGATGGATATGTGGGTGCATGGGACAGGTATAATATTCTGTTTTGGCTTCTGTTTTAATATCGGCCAATACTTCAGCTTCAATATTATTCACTTCATTTGGCGACAATAGAGGGGCCGCAACCATACCTAAAACAAACGCAAATATGACGGTAACTAAAATTAAAATAACGGACTTTTTCATAAACTTAACTATAGGATAAACTACTTTTTATCTCTAGGTAATAAAACGCCTTAACAGCAAAAAGCCGGCAATATTGCCGGCTTTTTGCTCTAACTATGGCTGTATAACTAAATACTACAAGCTGCCACAGACAGAACCTGAGAATGAGCTCAGAATACCGTTAGTGTCTACAATCCCTGTAACACAGAAGGTAAGCCTTCTAACTTTAGCCGACTGTGTAGTACCTACAGATGTCTGGCCATTCGCATTCGTAGCAGAGCTGGCAGAAATAATTTCATTAATATCTCCACTGAACTCACCGCTAACTACAGCGCCTTGCACCGGGTTACCTAAATCATCGACAACAACGATATCGGCAACACCTGTCTTCTTACCTTTACCTGCATTAGCAGTGCTTACAACAATTGATCCAACTTCTACACTAACCGGGTCTCCACCACCGCCAACTGCATCCGTTGTTGCACTGGTTACATTTGAATACCCAGAATTACCCGCTGCATTTGAAGCATTAACCTGGTAGAAGTATTCAGTTGATTCAGAAAGCCCTGTATCAGAGTAGCCGGTGCTATCCGCACTAAGCACAGCGATAACAGAGAAATTTATACCATCAGAAGATTGCTCTACCTGGTATGCATCTTCATCCGTCGCGTTATCAGCCCAGCTTAGATTAATCTGGCTGCTTGAAACCGCATTGGCCGCTAACCCGGAAGGATCAGCCGGTACTGTTGGTGCCGGCCCACCGTCAAGCTCGTACTTCTCCATGAAGCCCGCACCCGTTGGGTAAGTTGGCGCCGGGATAGTACCAGGCGCAGGTTGAACCAGCATATAACCCATTGCACCCTGATCTTCGTGATCTAGAAGATGACAGTGGAAAACAGTCTTACCATCAAATACGGTTGAAGTTTGTGGGTTCAGGTCAAACCTGACATTACAGGAAGCAGCTATCGTATCGTAATATTCACCTGCTTCATACGCACCACAATCTGTTTGAGCCTGGAAATGAAAAACATGTAAATGGAATGGGTGGTTAGTCGCACCTTTCACATTCCATTCCTGTACACCATCGGCCTGGGTAATAAATGTAGGCTCGTTAATATCAAACTTACTGCCATTGATTGTTCGAGCACCCATATTTACTGTTTCAAAATTAGTAACAGGCTCATTTCTTAAGTCTCTAAGATAACTCGGTCTAAATGAAGCCCACTGAGAGCTTCCATCCGCTGCATATGGATGTGCAGCATTATTAGTAGGAAGACTGGAATCCGCATAGATGTTTGCAACCACTGTATTACCAACAGTCAGTGTCGAGTCAGCACTACAACGCACAGCAATATCAGCTCGTGAACCACCAGTTAGCGATAAAGTGTTAGTCGTTAAGTCTTTTGGCACCATGGTTCTCCATACACCATCACGCGCCAATAACGCCACTTCACACTGATCACCAACAACAACATCTTTAGCTTTAACATCTGCCGCGGCAACCAGCATACGCCAGTGCTGCCAGGTATTAGCCGGCATACAGATATTACCATCAACGGTACCATTAACATTCCAGCCAGGATTTAGTGTTCCTGAAACCAGCATATCGCCACCTGTTCCAGCCACACTTGGATCAAGGTACGCCATGGTTAACAGTCTTTCTTCCATTGCTGCAACATTAGCAGGGATGCCATCATTGGCATCATCAATAACCAACATACCAAAAGCACCACTTGATATTTGCAGGTAAGTAGAACCATGGTGATGCGCGTGAAGCCAGAAAGTACCACCCATATGATCACTAGTGATATCAAAAACATAATCACCACCGGTACGGCCTTCAAAGATACGCGTAACATCATCACCCGGTGTATCACCCGTTGTATGTAAACCATGAGTATGTAAATTGGTTACATTAGGATCTTTAAATACATTATGATCTGAGCTGAGAGGCTGATACGCTAAGCGGTTTTCAAATTTCAGCACATACTTTTTATCTGGCGCCATTGTGATGGTCGGGCCGGGTACACTTGGTGCACTTCCTGCCTGAGCATAAGCACGTGTAGTAAGGGTTTCGCCATTATTTAGAGTTATAGTGACTTCGTCCATAATCAATGTACCACTATAATAATCCCCTGCACTGTCATAGGACCATTGAAATTGTGGTGCATCAGTTACAACGTCAGTTGATGGACAACTTGTTGCATTAGCAAAGACAGGTATTGCCAACGCCAGGTAAAGAATTCCGGATAGTATTTTTTTCATTTTTATTTCCCATTATCACAACATTTCACGCCAGACTCTAACATCACAATTAGATAGAAAAAGTAAGGTAAACACCCCATTTTTATCTAAGAATTTTGCCTCAGATGTCCGATATGTAATCGACATGGACTTTGACTGCGCATTTAACTGGCTGCCAGATTGTAATAAAGCAAAAACCAACCAATGAGAAAAACACTTAAAAATCAAAACCTTGATTACTTTAAATGCATTCACATTAGTATTTATCAGTTTTTGGCTAAATCATTAGCTCATGACAATTGTCACTTACATTACATTATTTGCAATCTGTCTTATATGACTTTAGATACATAAAAATATTCATATAGATTAGTGCCAGAGCACTATCCTCTCTAATATTGGAAATAATTGAACAATTGTCACACCGGCCTCATTAATTAGTCATCTAACTTCTCATCCGCTAATTCTGCAACACCAGTGAATGTGAAGGTGACTGTTCTAAAGGTTACCGGCATATTACTTAATGTAGGAGAACCTTGAGTTAGAACGGCTGACCATGACATTGAGTAACCACCTGTGCCTGGATCGTATGTTCCTTCAGCAATTCCACCTAAGTTTTGAACCATTGGCCCATGCTTTGCAAAAAAGCCACTCATATCTACCGTAATCGTATTCTTTTTTAAGTTAACCTTACCTGATGGTGCTGGGCCACCTACAAACATACCACTCTTATTAGTAGATGAGGTATACAGTGTTTGAATCGCCATCATCGGACCTAATGGAGTCATCGTAATGGCATCTGTGTACGTACCTAAGAATAAAGGGGTCGGTGACAAACGAGAACGCTAATAATTCTCAGTTGTCACCGACCCCTTTAATTCTTTTACAGGACATTCAGACCAGCTGAATTGCCATCTTATAAAAAACTACATATTGAATGGGTGCAACAGTAGTAAATTAGTGCCAGAGCACAATATTCTCTAATATTAGAAACAATTGTGCTCTGACCCTAATTATTGTGAAACAGAATAATTACTAATCCATACTTGCTTAGGTATAGGTGACAATTATGTTTCAAAAACTATCAGTAACAATACCAAAAGCATCTCTGCCCTGCCCTAAAGCTTTGAATACGACTTTTAGATGTTTCTTATTAATTCTCTTTTGAAGACATACTTGCTCAACTTTGTTAATCACACTCACAAATGCTTCTCTCCACACTTTATTGTGTTCTTCTACATCTTTAGTCTGGAAAGAATTTTTATTTTTAATAAAGAAATAAAGAAGAAATAAAGGGATAAATAATAAAGGGGTGGTAATAAAGGCGGTGATAAAAAGAATAAAGGGGTCGGTGACAAACGAGAACGCTAATAATTCTCAGTTGTCACCGACCCCTTTAATTCCTCAGTTGTCACCGACCCCTTTAATTCCTCAGTTGTCACCGACCCCTTTAATTACTTTAATTAGATACGCTTACTTTGTCAGTACACCCTAACCCATGATTTTAATGTGTGATAAAACTGAGAAATAAATAAGTAGCAAGAATCACTGCAACCCACATAACCATACTTCCAACGGGATAAGTGCGGGAAAGTAAACGACTGGCTCCACCGTTTATTTGAGAAATAAAAGTCAGGCTATGATTCAGTCTTACAAGAAACGCATGACGTAATGCGCAGTCTGTCTTCCATATAACGGAGAAAATATTTTGTAATGCGACTGGAAAAGCCCGGCGATAGATCCAGTCAAAATCTAAATTAGTGGAACGTAATTCAGGGGGATACATTCCTCTGAGGTTAAGCCAAACAAAGGCCAGTGCGGAGAAGAACAACAACTGAGTCTGTGCTAATACATGAGTAGCATCATAAGGATTGTAACCCGTGTCGTAAGGCAATAACGAGTACAATGCCGCAGGATAAAAGCCAATGGCAATACAAAGTACGGCTGCAATAAACATCGCCAATAACATATTGTTGGGTGGGTCACTGGCACGAATACCTGAGTCATGTGCAAAGAAAGCAAAGTACGGAATTTTAATACCCGCATGATGGAACACACCGGCAGAAGCAAATAACAGCATTAACCAGATCCAGTCATAACCTTCTTGTAGAGCTGCAGACATCACCATCGATTTACTGACGAAACCACTGAACAATGGGAATGCTGAAATAGAGGCGGCGCCGACAATACATAACACCGTAGTCTTCGGCATGGTTTTATAGAGCCCCCCTAAATCCGAGCCATTGATACGACCTGTCATATGCAGCACTGCACCCATACTCATAAACAACAGGCCTTTAAAGATCACATCATTAAACGCATGTGAAACCGCACCGTTGATGGCGAGCGCGGTGCCAATACCAATACCAACGACCATAAAGCCTACTTGATTGATGAGGCTGTAGGCCAGTACTCGGCGCAGATCATTTTCAATCACTGCAAAAAAGATGGGGAAGCAGGTCATTGCTGCGCCAATATAAACCAGTAATTCTGTACCAGGGTATCCACGGGCTAATGCATAAACGGCTACTTTGGTGGTAAACGCGCTGAGAAAAACCGTGCCCGTGACGGTGGCTTCTGGGTACGCATCTGTCAGCCAGTTGTGTGCCATAGGAAAAGCGCATTTAATGCCAAATGCGATAAAGATTAACCAACCTGCAATGCCTTCAAGGCCGATATGACCAAATTCTAACGTGCCATGTTCAGCTGCATAAAATAATGTGCCTGCAAGAAGAATAACACCGGATAAAACCTGGATGATGAGGTAACGCATGCCAGCATCATAAGCGCTCTGAGTTCGTCGCGCCCAAATAAGAAACACTGAGGTAAATGCCAGCAATTCCCAGAACACAAATAAGGTTAGCAAATCGCCAGCAAAAACAGCACCCAGGCCACTACCCGCATACAACATAGCGGCCACTTGTTGCATGGTGTCACGCACGTGCAGAGAATAAATTATGCCGATAAATGCGGCTATGTGAAATACATAACCAAACATAAGGCTCAATTTATCAGCGCGGTATGTAATGAGCTGATAATCGAGGAAAGCGAACTGTAAATGAATACCCTCAGGCACCATCCAAAGATGAAGCCCACTGACTATGGGGATAGCAATCATAATTACATTGCGTAAAACACCACGAGTCAATGCAGCAATCAGTGCGCCAATAAAAAATGGTAGAAATGGGGGTATCTCAAGCATCCACATTTGAGTCACCTATTTCATTGTTATCTTTTTTATTCGTACTGGATTTTTTGTCCGCGTTAGTCTTTTCATCAATGACCGTTTTGCCTTCATTGCTATAGTAGTCTTCCGAGCGCATAAGAAATGTGCGCATCCATGAGGCAACCAGTACAAGGATGACGCAACCAACAAAACCATAAAGCGGATAAAACCCCCAAAGGTTTTCCCAGCTGTGCATGATGTGACGATGAATGACAAAGTCCAGCGCAAAAAGTACAACGCAGCACGCATAAAAAACATGCATTAAACGTTTTACATTTTTAGGGTTATCAAAAAAATATTTTTTCTCATTTTCCATGAGCTTATCCCGACACTGCCAAAACGGCTTTAGCTAAATCATATAAAGGTTGCGGATAGACGAAAAGAGTGACACAGCCTACGCTGGTAATACACAAGGCAATTAATGAGGGCAATGGTGCTTCTTTTATTCCGTCATTAAATGTGTTTGTTTCACTACCCGGAAAAAAGGCACGAAACGGAATGGGTAAAAGATAAGCAATGTTCAGCAAAGAGCTGACCATGAGTACCGTCATAAGAAACCATTGTTGCGCTTCCATCGTGCCCATTAATAGAAACCATTTACTCCAGGTCCCACCAGCCGGAGGTACACCAATAATACTGAGGGTCGCAATAAAAAATGCCGCCATAGTGATTGGCATTTGTCGGCCAAGGCCACGCATTTCACTTATTTTTGATTTATGTGCAGCGACCAGAATAGCTCCTGCACAAAAGAATAAAGTAATTTTACCAAACGCATGCATGCCAATATGCATTGCACTACCGATGACACCAGATGAAGTGGCCAGTAATGCACCGATGGTGACATAGCCAAGTTGACTGACTGTCGAATAGGCCAGTCGTGCTTTTAAATTATCTTGTCGCATTGCCACGAGTGACGCTAATAATACGGATGCCCCCGCCAGATAGAGCAAGAACTGTGTGCTTGGCAGTTCAGGTAGTAGATCAATACCAAAAATTAATACACAGACTTTTAAAATAGTGAAGACACCGGCTTTTACTACAGCTACGGCATGCAGCAATGCACTTACTGGCGTTGGTGCGACCATTGCGGCAGGTAGCCATCGATGAAATGGCATAATCGCCGCCTTACCAATACCAAATATAAACAACACCAGTATCGCGCCCGCAACCGTTTTATTTACATTAGAATCAAATACGCCACCGGGTGTAAAGTCCAGTGTACCCGCTACAAACCAGGTGCTGACGATAGCTAAAAGGAAAAAAACAATTGATGTACCAAGCAATATACCAAGATAAATTCGACCGCCTTTTTTTGCTTCCTCAGTACCCGAGTGTGTCACCAATGGATAAGTAGACAGGGTCAAAATTTCATAAAAAATAAATAAGGTGAACAAGTTTTCTGCAAAGGCAATGCCCATCACACTGCCAATGGCGATGGCAAAACAACTATAGAATCGGGTTTGATTCTGCTCGTTATGGCTACGCATATAACCGATGGCGTAAACCGTTGTGATTAACCAGAGGAAACTGGCAATTAATGCAAACAGCATTCCTAATGGTTCAATGTTAAAGCTTACCTGTAATCCCGGTAAAAGCTCCCACCATTGCACACTAATACTTTCACCTCTCTTAAGCCCCTGATAAAGATTGATCACAAAATAGAACAATACTAAGGAGGTTGTAATGGTTACTGCTTCGCGCAAATTAGGGTTACGTCCTGTCGCCACTATCCCCAGCGTCGCCAGTATAGGCATGATGATGCTGAGTTGCAGCATGGTCTCTAGAGACAGACTCATGGACTTACTCCAAACAAACTCTGAGAAGCCGCCTGAGCGACTTGAATACTAAGACGAGTATCTATGCCGAAATAAATATTGGCTGATACCAGTATCCAGATGGGAATCAGGAATGACAGTGGTGCCTCTTTAACCGTTTCTCTACCGGCTACTGACGGTTTAAAATAAGCGGCTTCAACAAGACGCCAAACATAAATGACTGCGAGTAGAGAACCTAATAAAATAAGCACTGCAACCGGCCACCAGCCTTTTTCTATTAAGGCCATTAACAAATACCACTTGCTGATAAATCCAACGGTTAGCGGTACGCCTATTAAACTTAGGCCACCGATTACAATAGCGGCCATGGTGTAGGGCATTTGCCGACCTAAGCCGTGAAAATCATTTAGTTTTACGCTGCCTATCCGGTACATCACAGCACCTAAGGCTAAAAATAAAGCGCTCTTCATTAACGCGTGATTAAACATATGTAATAAGGTCGCCATTAAGCCGGTCACAGTGCTAACACTGAAACCAACAATCATATAACCAACCTGAGCGACGCTTGAGTAGGCAAACAGATGTTTGATATTGGTTTGATAAATTGCCGCAGTCGAAGCCACAAATATACCCGCCAAACCAAGCACTACAAACAGTAGCTGCAAGGGCAAAGCAGTAAAAGAAAAGGTAAGACCAAAGATCGAAAAGGTAAAGCGAATAAGTAAATAGATGGCAACTTTTGTTGCGGTAGCCGCGAAGAAAGCCGTTACTATTGAGGGCGCATAAGCATAAGCATTAGGTAACCACATGTGAAGTGGAAACATGGCCAATTTCAAACAGACACCCACAATAACAAAGGCAAAAGCCGTAAATGCCATTCGTGTATTCTCCACTTCCGGTAGGCGTTGGGAGAGGTCATACATATTCAGGGTACCGGTCATTTGATACATTAAACCGATACCAATCAAAATAAAGGTGGCGCCGATGGTACCCATAATCAAATATTGATAAGAGGCCCAAAGTGCGCGTCTATCTTTACCCAGTGCGATCAAAGCGTAAGCAGAGAGGGAGGATATCTCCAGAAAAACAAAGACATTAAAAGCATCAGCGGTCGCAACGATACCCAGCATTCCGGCCAGAGATAACAGGTACAAAATATAAAACAGCGTATGCCGATCTGCGGGAATTTCTTCTTGTATACTGGTGTGAGCAGCCAGTAGTATAACCGTGCTGACCCCTGTAATAATCAGTAATATAAGTGCATTGAGCTGATCGATTCTATATTCAATTCCCCAGGGCGCATCCCAGCCACCCAGCTCGTAAATAATCGTGCCCGAAGCCATTACCTGTTGCAGTAAAAGACTGCTGATCAGAAAGGCTGAGCCACTCACTAGCAAGGTAAATAACCAGACTAAACGTGGCCGTGTTAGCAGCAGGCACAAAGGCGCTGCCATCAACGGTACAATGACTTGTAAAATCGGCAAATGCGCTAACAATCGAAGTTATCCTTTTTTTGTATTTCGTCTTCTTCGATACTTCCATAGGCTTCTTTAATGCGCACAGCCAGCGCGAGCCCAACAGCTGTGGTGGCAATGCCGACTACAATTGCGGTGAGAATCAAAACATGCGGTAAAGGATTTGAATATTGGCTTATGCCCTCAGCCAAAATGGGTGCGGTGCCGCCATCGACCTTCGCCATGCTGATATAAAAAATAAAAACTGACGTTTGGAAAATAGTTAAACCCACAATTTTTTTGATCAGGTTGCCATGGGCGATAACGATGTAAAATCCCACCATCATCAGCACCACCACAACCCAGTAGTTATAGAGCCCCATTAACATTATGTTTTTTTATTTTCCTTGTTGTTATTTTCACAGTTGTTATTTTCACTGTTCTGATTTTCAAGGCTCAGTGAATTTTCTCTGCGGCCCTCAAAGCTGAAAAAGATAATGACCATAACCGATGCAACGGTGAGACCCACACCCAGCTCAATTAAAAGTATGCCCAGATGTTGGCCGGCGATGGGGTCAGCAGATAAGGCACTGTAATCAAGATAATTTTTACCACTTAAAAAAGAAACCACACCGACACTGCCGTATAGCAACACACCGATGGCGGCAACCATCTGAATAAATGATTGATTAATCACTCGACGTGCGGTGCTCATACCGAACAGCATGGCATACAGAAAAATAGCTGAAGCAAAGATCACACCGGCCTGAAAACCACCACCCGGCCCATAATCTCCGTGAAACTGCACATAAAGAGCATACAGCAAAATAAAAGGAATCAGTATTTTGACTACAATTCGCAGAATTAAATGCTCTGCATGCATTGAATCATTGAGCAAATCGATTTTTGCAATATCATCAGCACGACGTACAACTGATAAAAGCGCCAACACCCCCATACCTGCGGTAAAGATGACCACCACCTCACCAAAAGTATCGAACGCTCTGTAACTTGCGAGTACAGAAGTCACGATATTGGGTACGCCAACTTCCTGCATGGAATCGTTAATGTAGCGTGGTGCAACATGAAGATGAATCGGTGCTTGTGCTGAGCCAAAATACGGCATATCCAAAGTACCGTAGATCAACAGGCTGCCAGTGATAAAAACCACAATTAAAGCTAATACCGGTTTATGGCGTACGGGGTGCTCTGAACGTCCTGTCATGGTAATCGCCACCAGCATGAGCAAAGTGGAGATACCCGCCCCCACAGCTGCTTCTGTAAACGCAACATCCACCGCATCCATAGCAACAAAAAAACTGGCGGATAACAGTCCGTAAATGCCTGACAGCATAATCACTGCCAAAAGATCTTTCATTCTGACAATGGCGATAGCAATACACACAAGAAGAGCCAATAAGACTATATCAATCAGGGATTCGATGATGTTACCTTTTCATTATCTTCTTTATTATCAAGTTTTGGCTTGAGATTATTATTCATTGCGGCTTTGGCTAATGCATGACTTGCTGTTGGACTAATGAATAATGTCATTAGCAAAATGATGATGAGTTTCAATACTACGAGGCCAGCTGGATTTTGCAGCATAAGACCAATTAAAATCATTCCGGTTGCTAAAGTCTCGGTTACACCCACCGCATGCATTCGAGTATAAAAATCTGGAAAGCGCAAAAGACCTACCCCGCCCGATATGCACAAAAAGCTGCCTATTAATAAAAACAGTGCACTACTGACATTCATTAAAGTATCCATTATGAATTCTTTTCCATTTCTTTTTCTGCGGGCAGTGGTGTCTTAAATATGGACGCGTCAGAATGACGTAATATAGCAATAACACTGACAAAATTGATAAGAGCGTAGACGATAGCGATATCTAAAAATTCTGGCCGCCCCATTACAAAACCTAACATTGAAATAAGCAGAACAGTCTTGGTGCCAAACATATTGACGGCAAGTATGCGGTCGTAGAGCGTAGGCCCCATGATGCCTCGAGTGATCGCCATGATCATAACAACAAGAATGGCTATGGTTGCAGCTATTAGCATTAATTTTCCAGTTCAGTTACTCGGCGATCCATTTCACCGGCTTGCAGATCTATAATTGATTCACGTAACAACGCATGCACTATAATCTGATCGCCATTAAGAGTCACGGAAACTGTACCCGGCGTCAGCGTAATAGAATTTGCGTAGATAACTTTTCCTATATCCGTCTGTTGATTAACTTTAATGGTTGTCATGGTAGGTGAAATAGTCTTTTTTCCAAGCCAGATATGTTTTACAACCAAAATATTGGCGAGAATAATTTCTTTAGTAAGCCAGGCATAAAAACCGGGAAGTTTTAGCGTGAGATGCAAAGGCTGTGATTCATGGTCGAGTATATCCATTCGGTGTGCTATGTATAAAACAAAGGCGATGGACACCGCACCAAGCGATAGCATAAGAGCGGTGTTGTGACCTGAAATAAGCAACCAGAATGCTGCTAAAGACAGTGACAGGTAAATAGTATGTCGCATTAAGCCCCTGCTAAGTCATGCTGTAATAAGCTCAGAAGAGAATAAGTAATTTTGGAAGTTAGCATAAATTTCCATGGGGTTATGCAATTAACATTGAAATAAATGTAACCTTACTTATAGATATCTGTAAATTCGAAAAATATTGTTGTATACATCGAAAAATACGAATGATGTGAGCTTAGAATTTGCTTGTTATAGTTGTTGGCAGTGTATGCGCTAAAGCGGTTCTGTCGCAAATATCCACCCTGCTATGATAGCTCTATTACCATCAAGGAAATTGAGCCATCATGATAAACTTTAAAGGTCGTCATTTTAAAGGGAACATGATCCTTCAAAGTGTTCGTTGGTATTTGGCTTATAGTCTAAGCTATCGTGACCTCGAAGAGATAATGAAGGAACGTGGATTTGAAGTTGATCACAGCACATTAAATAGCTGAGTTATTGACTATACACCTCAGCTCGAACAATAAAGGGGTCGGTGACAAACGAGAACGCTAATAATTCTCAGTTGTCACCGACCCCTTAAATTCATTAAATTCTTGTTATGATCTTAAGGTTAATGTAACTAACACAATGCCATGATCTGTACTTTCACCATCACGTTCGAATATAGGGTTAATTAAGTGCCGATCGTAAGTATCATAAGCGCTTACCTGAAAAATACTTTCGTAATAGGTGGTATCAAATTCACATGATAATAAAATGTAATCGAGCACGGAGCCAGCGCCGCCAAAATAATGTGTTGGGGTACGTTCTACTTTACTCTTTTGATTGACTTCGGAATTAGATCCATCAATTTCATTCGCTGCATCTATTTCGCTTACTTCATTAGATAGCGACAGTTGAAACAAATCCCAGGAGTCATTCAAACAATACTTAGCAAGATAGGCATCGCAGTCATCAGAAGAAGCAAAGTATAAGCTGTTAGTAAGTAAATGGCTTAACACACCATCAGCTAAGCTATTATTGAAGTCACCCATCATTACCATAGGGTTACCCGTAGTCTCACGACGTTCTATCATATCAACCATTAATAACGCTGCTTCACTGCCACGTCGTATGGTTGAACCCCAACGACCAGCCACCTCTGCTTTTAAGCTTTCAATAATCGTTTTTTCTGCCGATCGATTGTTATCTTGCTCATCAATCTCAATCATTGAACGTTTCGATTTAAAATGCACAACATAACAATCAGTGTTGCCTATATGAGGCACATCAACCGTCGCCCTTAATACTTTTCGACTAAAGGAAAAGTCATCAGTCAAACCTAATGTTTGAGCAAGTTCAGTGCTTGGTTTGACCGTTGCAACATCAACAATAGGATAACGAGACGCAATGGCGACAACAGGACGTTTATAAATGAAATCATCAATCACTTCAGGTTGATCAACCACTTCAAAATAATCATAACCTTGCGAGGCAACTAATTCTTTTAACGAATCGGCACTAAAAACTTCTTGAAACCCAATAATGTCAGGCTGATATTCACGCAAGTACTCACTAACCCAACGTTGCTTCTTTTGCCATTGCTCAGCACTATAAATACGATCAAAATCATAATAAGCATTGGGTGGCTCAAGGTAATTCAATAAATTGAAGGTAGCTATTTTAAGGTGTGTATTTGCTACCGATACTGATACAGCTGCATTTGATGAAGCGATAGGTGGAGGTATCTGATTTATTTGTTTCGTATCTTTGGAATTGATAATGCTAACTCTAGTAAATTTTGGCGGGTAATTATACCTCAACGTTTCTAAATGTTATCAAATTAAAACCAGTGTCATTCTTTAGATAGCCACCCATAGTCGTTATTGACAACTATCATTGGATGCAGAATAAAGGAATAAAGGGGTCGGTGACAAACGAGAACGCTAATAATTCTCAGTTGTCACCGACCCCTTTAATTCTTTAATTTCACCTTTAATTGCACTTTCAATTGCAGGCACAAAAAAGCCGCTGTGAAAGCGGCTTAGTTGAAGTAACTCGTTGATTTAGCTGAGTTTTATATGGTGCCCAGGGCCGGAATCGAACCGGCACGCCCGTGAAGGCGAGGGATTTTAAGTCCCTTGCGTCTACCAATTTCGCCACCTGGGCTTATTCAGTGTGGTCTTGCTGTACTCTTTTATGCTGTAAGTAAATTAGTAAACCTTACAACATGCCTTTCGGCTTAAATGGAGGCGGAACCCGGAATCGAACCGAGATAGATGGATTTGCAATCCACTGCATAACCGTTTTGCTATTCCGCCATAACCGGTTATAAATAAAAAAACCTCGGCTGGCGAGGTTTTAATATCTTGTTCAGTGTTGCCACCTCTGAACATTTAAATTTGGAGCGGGTGATGAGGATCGAACTCACGACATTCTCGTTGGCAACGAGATGCTCTACCGCTGAGCTACACCCGCTTAATCTGTTTAAGCTATTGCCTCAACAGAGGGCGCTATTATAGAGATCGCTGGTATTTGGTCAAGGGCTAATTTCATTTAATTGTAATATTTTTCAGTGACATAGTGAGTTTATTGATATGTGGTTGTTTTGTGAGCGGATTTTGTGAGTTGCCGGGTATTAAAGTCACTGGATCCCGGCCAGAAACATACCTGGATGGCGGGATAATAAGATTGTCAGCTGAAGCTAACTCCTACAAAGGAGGAAGAAATTACGGCTTTCTTACTTCGGCTATGCTGGCTCTCATGTAATCTACCATTGAGGCTATGGTGAGTATTGAGGCGATTATTAGTAATACCAGGCCTGTTTCATGCACTCGCATACCTAACCAGTCATCTCTGTGAATTAGAAAACCTAAAGCGAACATCTGGGCTACTGTTTTGTATTTACCCAGTTGAGATACTTTTACCGCGTCTGATTTACCTTTTTTAGCCATCCACTCTCTTAGAGCAGATATAACGATTTCACGGCCAATGATAATAATAGCGCCGAACAGAATAATAATATCCGGATGTGCCCAGGCCAGCATTATCATTGCAACAGATACTATTAGCTTGTCTGCTACCGGGTCCATAAATGCACCGAAATCTGATGATTGACCTAACTTTCTTGCCAGATAACCATCAAACCAGTCGGTTACACAGGCCAGTCCATACGTCCATGCGGCCAGAGGTCTTGCCCATTGATAAGCATCTTCTGGCAATAGAAACAATACAACAATAAGAGGTATGAATGCTATGCGTAGTAATGTCAGGCTGTTGGGGATGTTTAGTATCATTCTATCTATTACATTATGTCACTGGTTTAAGGTTTAGAGCAGTGCACCTGAAGGAGCACCTACAAATACGTCTGACATTATTCAGATCGCAGCACATCATAAATGATTTGGGCTAAATTTCTACTTATACCCGGCACTTTTGCCAAATCTTCTACACCTGCGGGTTTTACCCCCTGCATACCACCGAAGTGTTTTATCAGATTTTGTCGGCGTTTAGGGCCTAATCCGGGTATAGCTTCTAGCACTGAGGTTCTGCGGGCTTTGTCTCGTTTGGCCCGGTGGCCACTAATTGCAAACCGATGCGCTTCATCTCGCACATTTAATATTAAATGAAATGCGATAGAGTCTTCTGGCAAATACAGCTCTTGCCTGCCGTCACTGAATACGAGTTTTTCCAGACCGGCTTTTCTGCCCTCACCTTTGGCTACCCCTATTAATAACACATCATCAATCTGCAGCTGATCCATCACTTCAACCGCCTGGCGCAGCTGCCCCTTACCCCCGTCTATAAAGAGTATATCGGGCATTTTGGCACCGTTTTCTTTATCTCTGGCTTTTTTCAGGCTGGTGTAACGCCTCTGCAGCGCCTGTCGCATGGCAGCATAATCATCACCGGGCTCGATACCTTCTATATTAAAGCGGCGATAATCCTGCTTATATGCCCCTTCCAGCGTAAACACGACACAGGATGCAACGGTGGCCTCACCGAAGGTATGACTAATATCGAAACACTCTAATCGAGTTGGCAGCTCATCTAGCTGTAATATTTTCTGCAGTTCTTCAAAGCGTTTTAACATGCCGGTGCGAGAATTCATTCTGGCTTTTAATGCGGTTTCTGCATTGTTTAATGCCATGGTGACCCAACGTGCTCGATCTGACCTTACCTGATGGCTTAAACGAATTTTATGCCCCACTCTCTCGGTTATAGCCTGCTCCATGACCCCCATATCATCCACTTCATGACTGAGTATGATTTCACTGGTCTGTTGCTGTGCACCCTGCTGCTGCAAATAATACTGGGAGATAAAGTTCGACAATACTTCTGCTTCTGGCAGGGCCTCTGGTAATTTAGGGAAGTAACTGCGGTTACCCAGGTTACGCCCTTCACGTATGAAAAACACCTGCACACAGGCCTGCGAGCCATTACAGTAGCAGGCCACAATATCTACATCCCGGTCATCACCAGATATGTACTGCTTCTCAACCACTTTCTGCAACATGCGTATCTGATCGCGGTTGATTGCGGCTTTTTCAAAATCCAGCCCGGTAGCAGCCGTTTCCATCTGCTTCACCAGATCTTCGATTAACTGGTTACTTTTACCCTCTAAAAACATCAATGCATGGTTAATATCTGCCTGATAACGGGCCTCACTGATGTAACCCATGCAGGGTGCGGTGCAGCGTTTTATCTGATATTGCAAACAGGGTCTTGAGCGATTTTTGAAATAACTGTCTTCACAGGTGCGAATTTTGAAGAGCTTGTGAATAAATTGCAGGCTGTCACGCACCGCACCGGCACTGGGAAACGGCCCCAGATATTTACCCTTTTTACGTTTTGCACCACGGTGAACCACAATCTGCGGATAGGCTTCCTGACTGGATACATATATATAAGGGTAAGATTTATCATCACGCAGCAGAATATTGTAAGGCGGCTGATTCTCTTTTATCAGGTTCGATTCTAATAACAGGGCTTCACTTTCCGTATGGGTAATAGTGACTTCTACCTGCTGTATTTTTTTTACCAGCGCAGTGGTTTTTATTGAAAGCCCGGTTTTTCTAAAATAACTCGAAAGTCGTTTTTTAAGATTTTTTGCCTTACCCACATAGAGCAGATTTTGCTCACAATCATACATGCGATAAACACCCGCACGGCTAGAAACGTTCTTTAAAAAGTGCTCGGCATCGAAGGGGGTTTCTGTGGATAACTCTGACATGCGCGTATTAAACCACAGAGGTCATGGCTTGTGTATTTTAGCTTGAGATTTTTGAAATTTGAGTTTTTTTGCTGCTTTGCAGGTGCTCCTTCAGGGGCACATTTATTAAGCACATTGATAGATATTTATAGTGCACCTGAAGGAGCACCTACAAGCTTAAGGCATGTTAGCTGCGCATTACACTTTCAGCTGAAAAACAAAAAAGACTGCGGAATAAAATTTCTGAAAATCTCTTCATAAATGTTCCACGGCTGTGAAAAATACCTTTTTCTGTTTTAAATTTGCACCTAACATCGAATAATAAACTAAATTAACTTATCCACATAACTCATTGATTAATAAGAGATAGAACCTTAATTGCAACAGCTTTTAACCGCCAGAACGTAAAACACCCGCTATAAGCGGGTGTTTTACTGCAGTTTTTAAGCAGTCATACTGCAAATCAACCATAAGCTACTTTTAATAACTTACTTAACTATTTGATTTTATTATAAATCCGAATCCAACAAGCCGTGTTTTATGGCCAGATGCATCATTTCTACATCGTTTGATACATCTAACTTCTCATGCAGGCGTTTTCGGTAGGTACTGATGGTTTTAGGGCTTAAAGAAAGTTGCTCAGATATGGCATTTGTGCGCATGCCCTGACTGATCATAATCAGAACCTGAAGCTCACGTTGCGACAGAACATCAATTAAAGACTCTTCTCCGGGCAGCATAGAAAGGGCTAATTGCTGGGCAATGCTGGGTGCAATATATCGCTGCCCTGCATTCACTTTCTGTATAGCTTCTACCATTTCTTCAACCGGACAACCCTTGGTTAAATAACCAACAGCACCTGCTTCAAGTAACCGTTTTGGTAATGGCCCTTCACTGTGAACCGTGAGCACAATCACTCTGGAATCAGGGTGTGTTTTACTCAATCTGGCAGTGGCTTCAAAACCACCAATACCCGGCATATTGATGTCCATTAAAATGACATCGGGTTTTACTGTGCGTACTTTTTCCAGCGCAACTTCACCGCTATTCGCTTCATCTACAACCTCAATTCCAGGCTGATCTTCAAGCAGGCGTCTTAATCCATATCGGATTAAATCATGATCATCTACCAGCATGACTCTTATATTGGACACTATATCTATCGCCTCTTTTTCATTTATTGTTGTGAGGATAATAGCACATGAAACAGGCGCTTTATTAAAAGGCAGAGATGGATGAAACATGAGCATTCCCACACAGCAACATGGAAAAGAGGCGTACAGGACGTTATGGAATGTATATATGTCTGCAATATATGCATTCCCACGCAGGAGCATGGGAACGAGACAAGCAATTAAGCACCAGCATTGCGCAGGGAAAACACCCATAGCATTAATAGAAGCTGGTCGTTCAAGGAGCGTCTACAACTTACTACCCCGGTATCACCAGTTTTTAAACGGGTGTTTAATCAAGTTCACATTGTAGTACCTAGGGTCTTCTGTCACCTCTTCCCCTACCCAGTCGGGCTTATCAAAAGTCTCATTCTCATCATCCAGCTCAATTTCAGCCACCAGTAAACCTTCATTTTCTCCATAAAACTCATCTATTTCCCATTTAAACTTGCCCTGCTCGACTATAAAGCGGGTTTTGTCGACCTGAGGCTGTTTGCAGAGCTGGTCTAACATCTCTTGCGCCTCAATTAATGGAATTTCATATTCATATTCCATTCTGCGCATACTCAGGGTGGCGCTTTTTATATTGATATTGGCCTTATCACCCTGCACACGTATTCTGACTGACGCTTTATCAATTTCTCCCATGTAACCCTGTCGAATACGATAGCTGCTTGTTACCTGTTCACGCCAGTCGGTATTCACCAGCAAAAATTTACGTTCTATTTCTATGGGCATAATTCTTCTCTGATTGATCTAGTTTTATATGTAATTAGTGTTATCTTCTTACGAGCCACTAACAGATACAATAAAAATAATATGCAAAACGACTTCAATCTCGACCCTGACCTGATTTATGTTAACCACGCAGCCGTTGCACCCTGGCCTGTTTGCACGGTTGAAGCTGTGAAACAGTTTGCTATTGAAAATGGCACTGTAGGCTCTAGCCATTATCTAAACTGGTTAAAAGTTGAACAGGAACTCAAAGCTGATTTAGCAACACTGATCAATGCACAATCTGCTGATGAAATTGCACTGCTAAAAAACACCTCGGAAGGCCTGTCGATTATTGCCAGAGGCATTCAATGGCAACCCGGGGATAATATTGTTATTAGCAATGAAGAATTCCCGTCTAATTTTATTGCCTGGGATGCCTTGCGCGCACAGGGTGTTGAGTTACGTATTGCTAACATTTCAGATACGGATTATCCGGAAAAAGCCATCATTGAGCAGATGGATGCTAACACCCGTTTATTAAGCATTAGCGCAGTGCAATATGCCTCTGGTTTACGCATGAATCTGGATGTGCTGGGCAAGGCCTGTAAAACGTTTCATGCTTTATATTGTGTTGATGCTATTCAGCAAATTGGTGCGCTTCAATTTGATGTGCAGTCAATAGACGCAGATTTTGTTATTGCGGATGGGCATAAATGGATGCTGGGGCCGGAAGGTCTTGCGTTATTTTATTGTAAACAGTCGAGCATGGATGAGCTCGAATTGCAGCAATTTGGCTGGCATATGGTAGAAGATCTGTCTGACTTTAATAATATGAAAAACTGGCAGGCAGCCAGTAATGCCCGACGTTTTGAATGCGGTAGCCCTAACACTTTAACAACCCATGCCCTGCACGCCAGTATCAAACTGTTATTACAGCATGGTATGTCGGTTATTGAGAAAGCTGTGTTGTTAAATATTCAGACGTTAATTCAAACCTTCTCACAGTTGCCGGACACCTCTATTTTAAGCCCTACCGATATTACACGGCATGGTGGGATATTCACTTTTCGTAAAAACAACGTTGATAACGAAGCCCTTTATCAATATCTGGTTAAAAAAGGTGCTGTTTGCGCCCCTCGTGGAGGCGGCATCCGGCTTTCCCCGCATTATTACAATCAAATGAGTGAGTTTGAGAAACTGGCTGAATGGGTTGAAGAATATAAAGCCTGATACCCTGCTCACTGGTTCACATTAAATGTTACTGCAATTTTAATAATCTGGAAATGGCCGGTAAACCTGCTCTTTATTGACTAAACTCCTAGTTATAAGCATTGTCTACAAAATAACTAAAAAAACCTGACGGGGTGCGGGTCACTGAATATTTTCAGTCAATTACATAATTCGATATGGGACAGAATCGTAAACTGGTTAGGCACGAATCGTGACGATACCAATATGCCCCTGTCTGATTTCGATCGCCTACGTTATGAGATTCGCCCGGGTGATGTCATTCTGGTTGAAGGGCGCTCACCTATCAGTGAAATTATCAAAACAATTACCTTAAGCAACTGGACTCACTCCGCTATCTATATCGGTCGATTGCATAATATTGATGACCCGATGTTACGCCAGTTTATTCAGAAGTTTTATCAGGGTGAAATGGATGATCAGTTAATTATCGAATCGCAGTTAGGTGTCGGCACTATTGTTGATACGATTAGTAAATACCGTGACGATCATCTGCGCATTTGCCGGCCAACCAGCATCACCCGCACCGACTCTCAAAAAGTGATTGCTTTTGCCATTAACCGATTAGGCACTAACTATAATGTAAGACAGATTTTTGATCTGGCACGTTTTCTTTTTCCTTACGCCATGCTGCCCAGACGCTGGCGTTCGAGTTTATTTGAACACAATGCGGGCACACCCACTCACACGGTTTGCTCAACCATGATGGCAGAGGCTTTTGCTTCGGTACACTACCCGATTTTACCTGTATTACACCGTAATGAGGTTGGCCAGTTAGTTATGTATAAACGTAACACCCGACTGATTACTCCAAAAGATTTTGATTACTCACCTTACTATGATGTTATTAAATATCCGATTCTCGATTTTGATGAACTGGCTATCTACCAGAGAATGCCCTGGGGGAAAGATGGCATTGAATTGAATGATGAACAGGATTTAAGCATGCTTGCACCCAATGTGGTGACTGAATCTGTAGAGCAAAAACTCGACGGTGAAGTAGATACCGATGGCATAAAAAATGACGAAACTAATGACGATAATGAAATCACGAATGATGATAAGTTAATAGATCTGGCAACAGTAAAAAATAACTCTGTCTAAATAATAAAAAGACTGGATCGCACCAGTTACTGTAATAAAAATATTACATAAAAGATAACACGACAATTTTTCTAGGAGAACGCCATGCTAACCTGGTTATTAATTTTTATAGTCACAATAGGAACAGCAGCATATTTACGATTGCCACAGGTCATATGGAGTGGCGCGCTTGGAATTGTTCTATTTTTATTTAGTTTTTCTGGCATGGCCGGGCTGGCATCGCTGGTTATTATCTGGGCCATATTTTTTGCTGTTATTGTGCCGCTTAATCTTCCACACATTCGTCAGAAATATATTTCTGAACCTTTACTTGAGTTTATGCGTAGCTCTATGCCTGCTATTTCAAAAACTGAACAGGAAGCCCTTGATGCGGGTAAAACCTGGTGGGAAGTTGATTTATTTAGCGGTAAACCCGATTACTCAAAAATTCGCGATTTACCGCCTTCAAAATTAAGCGTTGAAGAACAGGCCTTTCTAGATGGCCCAGTTGAAGAATTATGCGGCATGCTGGATGACTGGCAAATCAATCAGGTTGATTATGACTTACCGAAACCAGTCTGGAAATTTTTAAAAGATAATCAGTTTTTCGCGATGATTATTCCTAAAGCTTATGGCGGTTTAGAATTTTCTGCTCTGGGTCACTCCACTGTCGTGATGAAAATAGCCGGACGCAGTATTACTGCAGCCGTTACCGTTATGGTGCCAAACTCATTAGGCCCGGGCGAGTTATTAATGCATTACGGTACTGAAAAGCAAAAAGATTATTACCTGCCTCGATTATCCAGCGGAAAAGAAATCCCCTGCTTTGGTTTAACCGGCCCGGAAAACGGCAGTGACGCAGGTGCAATGCCAGACACGGGAGTAGTTTGTCATGGCACATTTGATGGTAAGGAAAATGTTTTAGGTATTCGCCTTAACTGGGAAAAACGTTACATTACACTTGGCCCGGTTGCCACGGTTTTAGGTCTGGCTTTTAAACTTTATGACCCGGATCATTTAATCGGTGAAGATAAAGATATTGGTATTACGCTGGCACTGATTAAAACCGATATTGAAGGCATTGATATTGGTAAACGTCACTTCACCTCTAATCATATGTTTATGAATGGCCCTAACCGGGGTAAAGATGTTTTCATTCCTATGGAGTGGGTTATTGGTGGTCAGGAATATGTCGGTCAGGGCTGGATGATGTTAATGAACTGCCTGTCTGAAGGCAGAGCCGTTTCACTACCCGCACTTAGCACCGGTGCAGGAAAATATATTTCCCGATATACCGGCGCGTACTCACGCATTCGTAAGCAGTTTAAAATCCCCATTGGTTATTTCGAAGGTGTAGAAGAAGCACTTGCTGATATTGCGGGCAATACTTACATAATGAATGCAATGCGTGAATTAACCCTGACGGGTTTAGATCAGGGCGAAGTACCTTCTGTTATTTCCGGCATTGTTAAATACCAGATGACTGAGCGCATGCGTAAGGTAATCAATCTGGCAATGGATGTACACGGGGGCCATGGAATCTGCATGGGACCTAAAAACTTTCTAGGTCGAGCCTATCAGGGAATCCCGATTAGTATTACCGTTGAAGGCGCTAATATTCTAACCCGTAGCATGATTGTTTTTGGTCAGGGCGCATTACGCTCTCACCCATACCTGTTAAAAGAAATAGAAGCGGTAAATCACTCCGACCATGATACATCGATTAATTTATTCGATGATGCACTGTTTGGCCACATTGGATTTATTATCAGTAATTTTTTCCGTTCACTCTGGCTGGGTCTAAGCGGAGCACGTTTTGTCAGCGCACCCGGAAAAGGTAAAGTCAGACGATATTACCAGCAGTTAACTCGCATGAGTTCATGCTTTGCATTATTATCTGATACCTGTGTTTTAATTTTAGGCGGTTCGTTAAAACGCAAAGAAAAAATATCAGGCCGACTGGCAGATGCATTATCAAATATGTATATCGTTACGGCTGTGCTTAAACATTATGAAGATCAGGGTTACAAAAATAATGATTTACCATTATTAGAATGGGCCTGTGAAGACTCGTTATATAATGTTCAGGAAGCAATGAAAGCGGTTATGCGAAACTTTCCTGTGCCAGTTATTGGTAAGATATTAAATCTGGTTATTTTTCCGTTAACCAAACCTTATGGTGGTGCCAATGATAAAATGGGGCATAAAATTGCTCGATTATTATTAGATCCATCCTCTGCACGTGATCGTTTAACAAAAGATATATATTTCACTGATGAACCAGACGATGCCGTGGGACGCCTGGAACATGCACTGAAACTGGTACTGGATGCTGAAGATGCAGAACGTAAATTTCGTGATGCCATACGCATTGGTTTAATTACCTCACAGGATTACAATCAGGCCGTTGCAGATGCAATTTCACAAAGTATTATTGACCAGGCTGAAGCGGATAAAATTTTAGCCGCACATGAAGCAACAATAAACGCAGTAAGCGTTGATGAATTTAGCCACAAAGGATGGAAACCTCAATGAGCCCTAAACAAGCCAGCCAAAAACGTGATGTTTATATAGTAGACGGTAAACGCACGCCCTTTATAAAAGCAAAAGGTAAACCCGGTGCATTTCTGGCATCTGACCTTGCGGTAGCAGCTGCAAGACCTCTGTTATTACAAAACAGTTTTGATCTGGCCGAACTGGATGAAGTAATTGTAGGCTGCGTTATGCCCACCGCAGATGAAGCCAATATTGCACGGGTAATAGCTCTGCGATTAGGCATTCCACAAACCGTACCCGCCTGGACTGTACAACGTAATTGCGCATCCGGTATGCAGGCACTGGATTGTGGTTTTCAAAACATACAGAACGGACAATCAGATTTAATTCTTGCAGGTGGCACTGAAGCCATGAGTCGCGCACCCATTTTACATAATGACCGAATGGTGGAATGGTTAAGCCAGTTTATGAGTGCGAGAACATTTAGCCAGAAGTTATCCAGCTTTACAAAATTACGCCCTGCCCATTTAAAACCCATTATTGCTTTAGTGCGCGGTTTAAGTGATCCGATTGTGGGTTTATCAATGGGGCAGACAACGGAAGAAATTGCTTATCGTTTTGGTATTAGTAGAGACCAGATGGATGAATTTTCTGTTGCCAGTCATCAACGTCTTGGCGCTGCAACTGACAATGGGCATTTAGATGAAATAGAACCGGTATATGACAATGCAGGTGCTTATTATGATTTTGATGACGGTATTCGCCGTGATTCATCTATGCCTAATTTAGCCAAACTTAAACCCTACTTCGATCGTAAATACGGAAAAGTCACACCGGGCAATAGCGCACAGATTACCGATGGTGCCGCTATGTTATTACTGGCATCTGAAAGTGCCGTTAAAAAATATAACCTTAATGTGCTGGCAAAAATCACCGATTCTGAATGGGCGGGTTGTGACCCGAGTCAGATGGGCCTGGGCCCTGCCCACGCAATGGCACCAATTATGGAACGTAATAAACTCAGCATTGAAGACGTGGATAACTGGGAAATTAATGAGGCATTTGCAGGTCAGGTTTTAGGCGTGCTCGAAGCGTGGAAAGATACGGACTACTGCAAAAGTGATCTGGGATTAAAAAAAGCACTGGGAGAAATTCCTCACGACAAGTTAAATATTGATGGCGGTGGCGTAAGCATTGGTCACCCGGTAGGTGCAAGTGGTGCGCGAATTGTTTTACATGTTGCAAACAACTTAAAACGAAATAAGGGTAAACGAGGTATCGCCAGTTTATGTATTGGTGGTGGTCAGGGTGGCGCTATGATGATTGAAGCTCCGTAACTGCTCAGCTCGGCTCTCTATCTCGGCGTTGAAAAATAGACATTTACACTTGTAAACTCACATTTTCTGCCTTGATCTGAATCCATAGAGAAGCAACCTGAACAATCACATAAATACTTAAAATATTAAATTCCATTATTTCCGAGTCAAGTTATCGTGAATAACAGAAAAAAGAATTAAAGCAAACAGGATAGAAAAGAATGTCATACAAAAACTGGAAAATAGAAAAAGACGATGAAGACATTTGCTGGTTACATCTGGACGTAGCCGATTCAAGCACAAACATTTTACGCTTTGACGTGCTTGATGAACTTGATGATATTATTAATGATCTGGTTCAGTCCTTACCCGCCGGTATTATTTTTGTTAGTGACAAAAGCAATGGTTTTATCGCCGGTGCGGATATAAATGAGTTTACAGAAATAACCACCTATGAACAGGCAAGCGAAATGCTGGTGCGTGGTCATACCATTATGAATAAAATCGAAAGCCTGCCCTGCACAACGGTTGCTATGATTAATGGTTTTTGTTTAGGCGGCGGAATGGAGCTGGCACTGGCCTGCACCTACCGTGTTATGTGTGACAACAAGTCAACTCGTGTTGGGTTGCCTGAAGTTAAACTGGGCATTCATCCGGGTTATGGTGGCTCAGTCAGGAGCATTCAAAAAGCAGGCCCCATGGCTGCAATGAATGCAATGTTAACGGGGCGTCTGTTACAGGGTCGCGCTGCTAAAAAAATGGGTCTGGTGGATGACCTTGTACCTGAACGCCAGTTAAAACGAGCTGCACGTTATTTTGTTATAAACAGGCCACCTCATAAAGAACTGGCTATAAAAGATAAAATAATGAATCACCGCTTCGTACGCCCTTTGATTGCAAATCAAATGCGCAAGCAGGTGGCAAAAAAAGCCAGTAAACAACATTACCCTGCTCCTTACAAACTCATCGATTTGTGGCAAAAGCATATGGACAATCCTCGCCGCATGCTGGAAAAGGAAATTGAATCTGTAGCGAGTCTGGTAACAGATGACACTGCAAAAAATCTGGTGCGGGTTTTCTTTTTAATGGAAGAGTTAAAAACTCAGGGCAATAAAAAAGATTTTAAACCTCAACATATACACGTTATTGGTGGTGGAGTAATGGGTGGCGATATAGCTGCCTGGTGTGCATTAAGAGGTTTCAGAGTAACCGTGCAGGACCAGAAACCCGAGGCACTTGCTGGCACTATGAAACGCTCTATGAGCATGTTTAAAAGAAAATTTAAAAAAGATAAACGTTCTATTCGTGAATCTATGGATCGTTTAATTCCTGATACAAACGGCATGGGTGTTAAACATGCGGATTTAATTATTGAAGCTATCTTCGAAGATAAGGGCGTTAAACAATCATTATATAAAGATATAGAGCCACGTATGAAAGAAGGTGCAATACTGGCAACGAATACCTCAAGCATTCCACTTGAAGAACTCGCGACCTGCCTGAATAAACCTGATCGACTTGTTGGTATACATTTTTTTAATCCGGTTGCCTTAATGCCATTAGTTGAAATTGTACGTGGTAACAATACCAGCGATGAAACTATGACCCGAGCACTGGCATTCGGTAGACAGATAGACAAACTTCCATTACCGGTTAAAAGCTCACCGGGTTTTCTGGTTAACCGAATACTGATGCCCTACCTGATGGAAGCAGTTGAAATGGTGAGTGAAGGCATCGCCCCTGAAATGATTGATAAAGCTGCATTACAGTTTGGCATGCCAATGGGGCCGATTGAACTGGCTGATACCGTTGGACTGGATGTATGTAAATCGGTTGCACTTATTTTATCCGGTGGAGAAACACTGGACCTGCCGAAAAAAATGCAATCAATGGTTGAAAATGGCAATCTTGGTAAAAAGACTGGTAAGGGTTTTTACAAATGGAGCAAAGGTAAAGCAATCAAAGATAAAAAAGCCAGTTACGGAAATTTACAGGAACTACAGGATAGAATGATTATGCGGTTTTTAAATGAAGCCACTGCCTGTAAACGGGAGGGTGTTGTAGAAGGTGACGGCCTTATTGATGCCGGCATCATTTTCGGCACAGGTTTCGCTCCATTTAGAGGCGGTCCCTTACATTATATTCAGCAACAGGGTGTTCATGAATTAAGTGCACGATTAAGTCAGCTTAAAGATCGATATGGTGCAAGATTTTCTGCCGATGATGCATGGAACAGTCTGTAACTCTTGTAACTTGATCTATTTACGGAATACCTAGTTGTATAGAGCATTATATTCATTTAGGTTGAGATTTAAGCCTCATTATTAATGTATGCTTATATAGCCTGGATTATGATAATGTCTTTCTGGATCTGTAATTATGAGTGATACCTCTCTACCCCCTGCACCGACTATTAATTATCTAAATAATGAATGAATATTGATGTTTTCATGGGCTTACTCCGTGTCTGTGCTATAAATATATAAGAGCAAGGAGGCATTTAATTCCTAAATTGTTTAATGGAATCAATTAGAGTTATAAAGAGAAGTTAAATGAAGCGACGTAGCTTTATAAAATTATCCAGCTGTATACTTGCCGGTGGTTTATTACCCTTGACCACTACATCTCAAGCTAGCGTTAGTAAACAACGCCCCCTCATAATGGGAATATTTCCTCGCCGAAATATAAAACTGACATACCAGATATTTACACCGATGGCACGTTACTTAAGTAATGAATTGGGCCGGGAAGTCAAACTGATTACCGCTAAAAACTTTAAACAATTCTGGTTGGGTGTAAAAGAGCAGCGTTATGATCTGGTACACTATAATCAATATCATTATATAATTTCTCACCTGCTTTATGATTATCAGGTTATCTTAAAAAATCAGGAGTTTGGTCAATCAACCGTTGCTGGCTCGATTGTTGTGCGTAAGGATAGCGGCATCGATAAAGTTTCAGATCTGGAGAATAAAACCATTTTATTTGGTGGCGGTAAAATGGCCATGCAAAGTTACATTGCTGCTAAATGGTTACTTAAACAGGGCGGTTTAAATAGTAAAGATTATCAGGAAAAATTCTCAATCAATCCACCAAACGCGATTATGTCCACTTTTCGAAAGCAGGCTGATGCCGCTGGTTCAGGTGATGTTGTGATACGCCTTGACGTTGTTAAAAGCAGTATCGATGTATCACAAATGAAATACCTCGCAAGAACCAGACAGTTAACCCATTTACCCTGGGCCGTTAAGCATGATATGGAATACGATTTAAAATTAAAAATTCAACTTGCCTTAAGCTCACTGAATACAGAACCAGCAGGTCAGAAAATATTAGATCAGGCAAAACTGTCATCATTAATTCCAGCTACTGATAGTGAATATAATGGTCATAGAGAGATCATTCAAGAAGTCTACGGGAAAGACTATGGAATAGAAAAATTTAAATGAAAAGTAAAAGCACCCATAAGTATTCTCACATAGGCAATCAGTTCGTCATCATTGTTGCCGGGGTAATTTTGTTCGCACTATTAAGCAATGCTTTTTTTCAATACTTTAAAGAAAAACAACGAAGCTTCAATAATTTACTTAGAGAAGGTGAATCGATTGGTGCTTTGTTAAGCAGCATTTCTATAGACCCCCTGCTTGTTTATGACAATCATACTATTAATGAATTTGCTCGCAACACAACAAGTCAGAAAAATGTAATTTATACGATCTACATTGATGAAAAAAATAACGCTTTAACAAACTACTTAAACACAAACAATGAAATCATACAAAGTACGATAAAAAAAATAGAATCAGAAAACCCCGCAACCCTTTTAAATCAGTTTAACGATAACCCGAATATATTAAACTTAAGTTTCCCCGTCACATTTGAAAACCAGACGCTGGCTATCATTAAAGTAGGTCTTGATAAAAACCCACTAAAATATATCCCACTAGAAAACTTAATTACACAGGTAATATCAAGCGTTTTTTTCGGAATTCTTATGGGTATCAGCATTTACATAGGTTTTTTAAGAAAAGTTTCTGAACCGGTAAAAAGACTTAATAGCTCGGCTAATGACATTGCCAGCTTCAGATTTGATGAGGAAGTTAAAATAAAAGGCGATAACGAATTAACTGAACTTGCAAACACTTTTAATTTAATGAGGTTAACACTAAAAGAAGCCGTTATTACCCGCGAGGCCACACTCAAGGAAATGGAATTATTAAATTCATCTCTTGAAGACAGAGTGAGCGAAAGAACAAACAAACTTGAAGAACTTAATGCTAAAATAACGCATCAGGCAATGCATGACCCCCTTACCGGCTTACCGAATCGCACTTTAGTAATAGAACGCTTAAATCAGGCTATTAATTACGCCAACCGAAACAGTACTCGACTTGCTGTTTTTATCTTTGATTTAAATAACTTTAAAGATATAAATGATACGCTTGGTCATCCTGAAGGTGATTTGATTTTAAAACAAGTTGCTAAACGTATACCCGCCGCCCTACGTGAAAGTGATACTGCAGGTCGTCTTGGTGGTGATGAATTCGCTTTTGTTTTACCTGATATCGATGAAAAAAATGCTATTGAAGTGGGTTATAAAATCATCGACACATTAAAACCTGTCTTTGAGCTTACCTCTCAAAGTGTCGAAATCGGTGCCAGCATAGGCATTTCAATATTCCCGGAGCATGGCGAAGACCAGTCATCTCTTATACGTCATGCAGATGTCGCTATGTACGAATCTAAACGCCACGGCAGTAACGTCACGCTTTACAATTCCAGTTTTGATAGCCATACACCCTGGAGACTGGCACTGATGGCCGACCTGAGAAAAGCAATCGATAACAACGAACTTGAATTACATTACCAGCCACAGATTAATTTAAAAACAGATAAAGCTTATGGCGTTGAAGCTTTACTACGCTGGACGCACCCTAAACATGGCTTTGTCTCGCCCGATCAGTTTATTTACATTGCGGAAAACTCAGGATTGATTAATGCATTGAGTGAATGGGTTATAGATCATGCATTGAAGCAATTAAAACAATGGCAGGATTCCGGGCTAGAACTGGATATATCAATTAATATTTCAGCTCGTAACCTTCAGGATAAAAACTTCACAGGAACATTAGCTTCATTAATAGAAAAATACAAGGTAAACCAGAAACACATAAAACTTGAATTCACAGAGGGCACGATAATGTCTAATCCGGACATTGTAATAGCCTTAATAAGCCACTCAAAATTAAGCGGCATACGCTATTCAATCGATGACTTTGGAACTGGCTATTCATCGCTGAGTTACCTTAAAAACCTGACAGTAGATGAGGTTAAAATAGACAAATCGTTTGTCTTTGATATGGTAAAAAATAAAAATGACGCTAGCATCGTTCTATCAATAATCGAACTCACTCACAATCTGGGGCATCTTGTTGTAGCTGAAGGCGTTGAAAACGAGGGGGTGTTAAACGCACTTAAATCTCTTGGATGTGATTCTGCTCAGGGCTACCACATATCTAAAGCAATACCACCTGATGGAATACCTGAATTTATTAAAAACTATAATCAATAACTCCCGTATGTGACATAAAGCATATTGCAAACGACAGATATCATATATATTCACTAGTATGATTTTTTCTAATCACAATATTATCTGCACCTGTTAATCCATATAAATAGTAATTTCCCTTTATCCCCCCCTAGAATAAATAGATAGACTATACTTATTTGATAATTAATTTCAGGACATCTGATGAAGAAAATTTTAGCCGTTGATGACACAGAAATAATATTGGAGTTATTAAAACTGCACCTTGATAAAGAAGGTTATGATGTGCAAACCTGTGATAACCCTGAAAATGCGATGCAACTGGTTACAGACGAATCGTTTGATTTAATTTTACTCGACATTATGATGCCAGGAACGAACGGTCTGGACGTATTAAAATTTATTAAACAACAGGAAAAGAACAGATTTACTCCCGTAGTGATGCTTACCGCCAGAGATGACATGAACAGCATACGAGATTGTTTAACTAACGGTGCGCTTGAATATATGACTAAACCTTTTAATATTGTTTCTGTCAAAAAACGCATAGCTCAGTTAATAACTCAGGATAAATAATAACCTTCCATCAAACGTATTTTACTATCTACTTTTTCAAACTCACCGCTGTATAACAATTCACTGGCATCTACAGCTATATCAGTTAACTCATTATATCCCAGGCTTCCGCTTATACCCTTAAGTTGATGCAAAATAGCATGGGCATTTTGCATATCATTATTGCTTATTGAGCTTTTCAGATTGTTTATATAATCGGGAAGTTGCTTTAGATACTTTATTTTAAGATCATACAGAATATCATCAACATCACTATTTTCACCTGACTCAGCTTCCCGTGATTCTGTTTCTATATTAGCCTCACCTGTCAACTCTACAGCAGCACCCACAAGTGCTGGATCAACCTCATCATTATTTACATTCTTTGATAGTGATACATAACGTTGAATAGTTGAAATAAGATCATTGATAATAATTGGTTTAGTAAGAACCTCTGTGAACCCTAACTGAGTGAATTTTTCAGCATGATCTGTTAATGCATCTGCTGTGAGCGCAATAACAGGTTTATTATAATTTTGTTTTCTGAGTTGAGAAATAGCCTGTTTACCATTCATTACCGGCATCTGAATATCCATTAAAACAAGATCATAATCATTATTTAATGCCAGCTCTACCCCCTCTTTACCATTACTAGCCGTATCTATCTGTATACCATAGTCTTCGATATACGCTTTAACTAACTCTCTAATTTCAGAGGTATCTTCAACTAATAAAAGCTTACCCGATAAGATTAAACCTTCAATGGGCTGCTCATATTCAGAAACAGCAAGATCTTCATCGGTAAGCTCTGTAATAAAAGAATCTGTTTTTTCATTGAAGCCGGCTTTAATTGTTGATGTAAATCGACTACCGATGCCTTTTACACTCTGGACAACGATCTCCCCATCCATTAGTTCAACCAGTCGTTTTGATATGGTCAAACCAAGACCGGTTCCACCAAATCTTCTGGATATTGATGAATCAGCCTGAGAGAATGGTTTGAACAACCGCTCCAGCTCGTCGTTACTCATGCCTATCCCTGAGTCCTTAATATCAATTACCAGCATATCTTCACTCTGGCGATAGGAAATATCGATAGTGACTTTACCATCATCTGTAAAACGAATAGCATTACTCGCCAGATTAAGAATTATCTGTTTTGTACGAATGGCATCATTTAATATCATTTCAGGAATGGGTAACAAATAATTAATATCTAGTTGAATATTTTTTTCTAACGCCCTTTCATTCAATAATCTTCTGGCATGCTCAACGACTTTAATAATTGAAAATGAAGTTTTTTCGACTTCAAGCTTATTCGCTTCTACTTTCGACAAATCAAGAATATCGTTTATTAGATGCAGAAGATGATTGCCATTTTGAAGAACGATATCAAGCATATGCTTTTCATCATCGCGAGTTTTTGCTTTATCAAAACGAATTCGCTCGCTATATCCAATAATTGAGGTTAAAGGTGTGCGAATTTCATGACTCATATTAGCTAAAAATGCACTTTTTTGCTGACTCGCAGCTAATGCTTCATCACGATGACTTATTTCTTCCTTTAATTCGTCATTAGCTATTTTTAATGCCTGCTGATTACTACTTAGCGTATCGAGCATTTCATTAAGAAATTTTGAAACTAATCCAAACTCATCTCCCCTGTCTGCATTCAGTCGAATATCTGTATCTCCTTTTGAAACACTACGGGTAAATTCTATTATAGATTCGAATGGTCGATGTATAATTTTTTTGTTGAGCCAGAATAAGAATAAACTAAATAAGACTGAAAACCCGACAATGGAGGAGCCTATTTTAACCCGTTCTAATAATGCTGATCGCTTTAATAATGGAAATTCTGATGTTACATTATGAGTGACTGAATCAATTGAAAGTTCTGACTTTAATACAAAACTATTATCACTTTTTTTCCCATATTCAAACTGATTTTTTTCAGTTTTTATTTCAATAAATTTAACATCATTATTATTGATAAAACTTTCAAATATATTTCTCTGCTTATCTAAACTAAGGGCTTCATGATTAACATTCTTTACTAACTCTTCGATTTGATGCTCTTGCCATGTATACTCTTTCTTGCTTGACTCTTCAAATGTAGATGAGAAAGGAATCGTTATTGCAAACGACAGGACAACAATTGCCCAGATAGTTACTGCTGTAATTTTAATGGCTATGCTGCCATTCCAGGTGCTGGCCAGGTTATATGGCGAGTTTTCCGAGCCTTCCATTATTTTAATCCTGCCCACTTCATAAACATCACCATTGGACATATATTCGTTATTCCGGCGAGGATGAGCATACTGGCTACAAACCAGGGTATAAACCAGATCATATCTGGCATTACATAAAAAGGTACAAGTACAAAAGTAGACACAATAAAACGAAGTACTCGTTCAGATTCTATTTTATTAAACCATTTCACATTACAGGCACTGTCTTCTTGCACTGGTGTAGATTTACCATAACGAAGACGACTTAAAACCCCTGGTATACGCAGGTTAGTGACACCTTCGAAAAGAAGAGTACCCACAAAGACAAACAGGGGAATCATGGTTTCAAAATAAGCGGAATAAATTAAAATAGCCCAGAGGCCTACACCCATAATAAATCTAAACTGACGTTCACTCATGCCTTTTCCACGCTTTACTGATATTACTGTTAGTTTGTTATACGATGATTAATACTGTTTATCTCACAGCTTTAACTATATATAGTCGTAAAATTCAATATTTACCTGTTTTTTAGGCGTTAGAAAGGTCAAAAGGTATTTTTCTACAGAGAGGATTTCATATCTAATTCTGTTTAACCATTTACAAACACTATGATTAAATATTAGAAATGAGATTGCGTGCTTTTTGTTACATAGGGTGCATCGAAATTGTAATGCATTTAACGATACGAATTAGTATTATCTGCTGTCCAGCAGCTGCCTTACTTTAGCCAGAAGAACATCCACCTTATACGGTTTAGCTAACTGCTGATCAGTATGTACTCGAGAGCTCTGATTTTCATCATTAAACCCACTGGTTACCAGAATTTGTATCCCCGGATAGAGACGTTTAACTTTATCACTTAACTCATAACCATCCATCTCAGGCATAATGACATCTGTCAGCATTAAATCAACAGATTCTTTCTGTAATATTTGTAACGCTGTTTTACCACTTTCCGCACTCAACACCTGATAACCATTCATACTTAAAATATCAGATGCCAGACTCCGTAATTCAGACTCATCATCAACAATTAGTATCGTTTCTGTACCTGTTATATCTTTTTCTGATAAGCCTTCTGACGAAGACCGTACAGATTTATTAACCACTGCATTACGAGGAAAATAAAGCTCAAATGTGGTTCCCTGATTTTCAACGGAATGAACAATAATTTCTCCTTTTGACTGCTGTATAAAACCATACACCTGACTTAATCCTAGCCCTGTACCAGCCTCACCTTTGGTGGAAAAAAACGGATCAAAAATACGCTCTTTTACTTGGTCAGTCATGCCGCAGCCCGTATCAGAGATAACGAGTCGCACATAATCACCTTCGGCCAGTGAAAGCCGTTTTGCAACTATCTGCTGTTTTTCCAGATTAGATGTTTCTATCGTTAATTGCCCGCCAGATGGCATTGCATGCATCGCGTTTATACAAATATTAAGAATTGCATCGGCCATTAATTCAGGATCGATATAAACATCCCAGAGTGACTCCAGCAAATTCATATTCAGGCTAATTCTTGCTGTAAGCGTTTTTTCCAGCATAAGCTGATCACGCTTGAGGATTTCGTTAATACTGGTAGTTTTATCATCAGATGGCTGCTGCTTTGAAAAAGCGAGCAATTTGGTGGTAAGAATTCTCGCTCTATCTGCAGCCTGCATAATCGACTTTATATAGCGACTATGCTTTTCATCACTTAGGCTATCACCAAGTAACTCCGTATAACCCAGCACCACACCGAGCATATTGTTAAAATCATGTGCAATACCCCCGGTTAACTTACCCAGGGCCTCCATCTTCAAGCTTCGCCTTAACTGCCGTTCGGTGTTAATACGTTCGGTCACTTCACGTGATAACATAATAAAGTGTTTAAGTTTATTTTTTGATGGTTTAAGTGCCGTTGATAACTCAAACCAGTGGTCACCATCATCAAGCGCCAGATGAAGCACCTGGCCCTGTGATACGCCGCATTCTGCAGCCAGCTTTAAAGCTTTATATACTTCATTAGCTGATTTTTCAGGCAGAACATCTCTAACCAGATTACCCAGTAAGAAACTTTTCTGTTCAGCCAGAAGTCCCTCATCACTTGCCCATATATTCAGGTATCGGCCATCTTCATCTAGCTCGAATAGAAGGTCAGGTATCGCTTTTAATGTGGCAGAAAATTCAGCATTGGCTTCGCGCAATGCATCAACAGCCTGCTGTCGTTCTGTTATATCCCGACTCACTCCCAATAAACCAATAATATCCCCGTCAGAGTCTTTCAACGGCAACTTACGTGTATCAAATATACGAATTTCCCCATTTACATTCGCTGGGTCATTAGGGTTATGTAAATTTTTACCTGACAGCGCTTCTCTATCATCATGAATATAACCACGTACACCTTTTACATCATCACCCAGTACCAGCTCAGGATTCCAGCCATTTTCAATATCTGTATTACCGTACATTTCTTCCCGGGTTTTACCAACAGCATTCGAATAAGCCTGATTACATAAAATTGTTTTCAACTGTTTATCTTTTACAAAGATTAAGTCAGGCGTGGAGTTAATAACATTGTTTAACAAATTGGTTGTATTTACTAACTTATCCCGAGCTATCTGCCGGTCTGAAATATCGAACAAAGTAACAAGGTGTATATGCTGATATGATTCAGTGATAGATGAGGCAGATGCGATAATGTTACGAATGGTATTATCTTTACAATGTATCTTGAGCTCAATCGGCTCAAAAGATTCGCCCGTTTCAATTGATTTATTCAGGTGCTGTACCCAGGTTTCACTAACAGTTTTACGATACTGTTCATCAGGATAGGCTTTCGGCCACCAATCTTCTAGTGTGGGTATATCACTCAACTCATAGCCAAACACCTGTGTAAACGCGGGATTTAAATAGACGATATTCTGGTCATCATCATTTAATGCACAGGGCACTGGCAAAGCATCTATAACACTCTGAAACTGAACATCAAAATGCATCAGTTTAGACTGAACGTTAGTTTGTCGATTATTATTTATAGCCGATTGATTACTCAGCTCAGACTCAAGTCGGGTAATTTTTATTCTGGCTGCCTGCAGCTCTTCAATTAGAGAGGCTTTACTTTTAGACTTTATTTCATTCAAGGTAAATTTCCTGAAAATATAACTAATCACCTAATATGAGATGGTACGCTTCCCTGCCACACGATCTTTTCTCTTAAATCCACCTGTCTAATCATAACAGATACACTATAAAACACTACCTGACGTAATATTTTTTAATTGTGTAAAGCTTTATTTTTTAGTGGTTTACCTCAAAAGCAGATCAGAGTTGAATACCTGATCCGCAAACTTTATTTAAAAAGACTTTTTAAAATACATTTTTTCTTCATTCAGCTTATAACTCCAGGGTAAACCTGAGTTTTTCCAGCCATTTTTTAAACGCCAGCCTTTTTTATCGCCTTCTTTCAACGTACCACCTTCAAACCCATCAGTCACTACATACACTTTCGTGAAACCTTTATCAAAAAGCACATTAGCCGCAGGTGCACCCCGTGTTCCACCAGATCGACACATAATTAATACCGCATCATCTTTTGTCATACCTCTATTCACTAACGCCCTTTCAATGTCCGAAATAAAATCTGTATTTTTTTTCATTAATAAAACAGATTTTTTTGAGTTCCACTTCTTTGTATTGACCAACATAAAAGGAATATTTACATCTACAACATCAGTAAAACCGGTAAACATGATTTCTGCAGGTTCTCTTACATCAATAAACAGGGCTTTATCTCCTAATTTCATTTTTAAATCATACGCTTCTGTAGAATCCACATACAAATCCCAGGGAGTTTGTTTTTTAGGGTCGGATGGCTTAGGTGCTGCCAATGTATTTACACTTACACTCATTGCCATTATTGCTGCAATAATCATTGTTTTGCTTATCATAATATTCTACCTTTTTTTAAAATTAATGTTCTTCAGTGCATATTTCATGATTAATAACTGCACTGACTGTTCTAATGAGTAAATAAGTTACAATTGATGTTAACAGCGCAAGCAAGCCTGCACCTATGTATTGATACAACTGTATCTGAGTTATTTCATACATGAGTAAACTGGCAATCGTTATCGCCGCAACGGGAAAAGAATATGCCCACCATGAAAGAAAAAACTGTAATTTTGCGAATCGTTTAACCTGAATTAACAATAATAACGTAAGGAATAAACCCGAAAAATATAATACCCGGGCAAATGAATCCAGTTCACCCGTTAACCTCATGTAAGCGACAAAACCTACGGCCGGGGGAGCGATTAATATAAAAAGAGTTGGCATTAATTTTTCAGGCATAGGGTTATGAAACATTAAGCGGTAAAAAATAATCGTTAATAAAATCACCCAGAAAAACATACCGATACTGAAGAAGAACCACGACACCTCTGTATAACCAAGCGGAATACCCGCAATAGGCACAATCACATTACCCACTGCAGGAATAAACCAGGCTGGATTGACATGCTTTACTTCAAAATGCTCATGATGAATCCACGCATTAACAACGTAGAGTGTAAATAATAGATGCATAACACTACCTGCCACCCACATAAAATGACTGATACCCGTATTAACTGATAAAAATGCTATCGATAGCAAAAGCAGACTAATTGAAATGGTTGGAAAGAAATTTAGCTTAATCGGGTTGTGAAATTCATTCATTACCTGATCTTTGGCACTTATAAACTTAAGACCATACATAACTAACAACACAACAAAGATGCTACTGGTCAAAGCCAGTAATGCCACGTTAACAGATAAATCAATATTGAATATGTGCTGAGCTTTCTGCCAGGATATTGTTAAACCCGTCAAACCCATCACCATTGAAAAAAATGATATGGGAAAATGATTCAGCCTGTTCTGCAAGCCAGTCATATGGCATCTCCATTTGTTAAAATATTCACATTGAATACCCGACTAAAATAGTATGGATTCCACCGACACCTGTCATTGATAATTCTCATTATATTAGAAACTACTAATATTTCATGCGATCAATAGCAGAAGACTATCAAGTCAATAGAAATAATTGGCTTTTCCTATCGCTCGCATCTCGATAATATAAGCACATACTAATTAACACATTAACCCAGACTATTGAGGTACAAAACGATGGAAAATTTAGAATCTTCAAACTACGCATTCCCAGGACTAAATGAAAGAGCACCTGAATTCAAAGCAGTCACTACAGATGGCTTAAAAACACTGGATGACTACAAGGGGCGCTGGTTGGTACTATTTTCACATCCAGCCGATTTCACACCGGTGTGCACCACTGAGTTTATGGCCTTTGCTAATCGCGCAGCTGAATTTAAAGACATTAATACTGAATTACTGGGACTTTCAATCGATAGTCATTATTCTCATCTGGCCTGGATACGTAACATAAAGGAAAAATTTGATATTGATGTGCCCTTCCCGATCATTGCCGATCTGGATATGAAGGTAGCTAAATCATATGGAATGATTCACCCGGGTGCAGCAGATACATCTGCAGTACGCGCTACTTTTATTATTGATGATAAAGGTATTTTACGTGCAATGGTCTATTACCCTATGACAAATGGACGCTCTATTGATGAGTTTGTACGCCTTGTAAAAGCCCTGCAAACGTCAGACGAGCATGGCGTTGCAACCCCTGAAGGCTGGCAGCCAGGTGATAAAGTCATTGTGCCTCCACCAGCAACAGCAGATGCGGCTGAAGCACGATTAACTGAAGGTTACGAGTGCACCGACTGGTACTTCTGTAAAAAGCAGCTATAAACCTTTTTAATAAAAACAGTTAACTCAAATTAGAGGGGCTTTAGCCCCTCTAATTTGTTGAGAATGAAAATCAATCTACTGTTATGATATGAAAAAATAAACAGGCTACTATATGAAAACAGTTACTTTACAGGACGCATGGAAAGGAGAGGCAGATTGCCTTAACTGTGCACTCAGAAATACCGTGCTATTTTCCGGCCTGAGTGAAACTGATTTTGAAAAAATACATAAGCCAATCGATCAATTTGTATTGCCTGCTGGCTCCACTCTCTACCATGCTCATGATAACGCCAGTTTCCTCTATACCATCCGCTCGGGTGTGGTTAAATTAACCCAGTATCTCGCTGATGGTAACCAGCGAATTGTCAGGCTGGCATTTGCATCCGATGTTATTGGTCTGGAATCTCTGATTGAGCCACAATACAAACATGATGCGGTGGCACTTCGCGACGTTGAAGTCTGTCGTCTGCCCGCTCCGGTTGTTAACCAGTTAAGTACAGAGAATCAGCTATTACATAAAGAGCTTCTAAACCGCTGGCATCTGGCTTTAAATGAAGCTGATGACTGGATTACACAATTATCAACCGGATCTGCACGACAAAGAATGGCCAATTTGCTTCTTAAACTGGCCGAAAAATATGGTTCAGATGAATGTGAATTATTTACGCGAGAAGATATAGGTTCGATGTTAAGCATTACTACTGAGACCGCCAGCCGTACGATTGCAGAATTCAAACGTAAAGGCCTGATACAAAAGCAGGGAAGCTTATATAAACTGAATAAAGAGCCTCTTTTCGAAATATTATCTGATTGATAATTATCATTGTAGCGCTTGTAGAATACCAATATTATTATTCCCTAATATTCCCTCTCAAGACTACCAGGAGATTACCAATGAAGCGCATCCTGCTCATTGCTACAACTTTAATCCTTTCACCCGCTTACGCTGATAATCAGATAAAAGAGCATGCCGCCAAAAGCAAAACCGTAATTAAAGAGTTTATGGGGCAACTTAAAGGTGAATTACAATCTTCGATGAAAGCCGGTGGCCCAATTAAAACCGTTGATGTTTGCAAGGACAAAGCACCTGTTATCGCCAAAGATCTGTCTGATAAATATGGCTGGAAAGTCGCTAGAACCAGCCTGAAAACACGTAACTCTGCTAATGCTCCCGATGCATGGGAAACTAAAGTTCTACATGAGTTTGAAAAACGCAAGCAAAACGGCGAGAAAGTAAAACCCATGGCCTACTTTGAGATGGTTAATGATAATGGTGTTGAGTCTTTCCGGTTTATGAAAGCCATCCCTACTGGAAAGCCATGCCTGCAGTGCCATGGAGACAATATCAGCCCTGAATTAGCTGCCAAACTCGATGCCAGCTACCCGGAAGATAAAGCCAGAGGTTTTAAACAGGGTGACATTCGCGGTGCATTTACAATCACGCAACCTGTTAATTAATAAGCAAAACCCCTCATATAGGGTATTGTGCTTATTGCTTAACGGGTAGATAGTAATATATTATGGGTACATAGGTAATTATAATATATTCTTCGTTCATAATGAGACCAAGAGGAAAATCTATAACCTGTTGATTTATAAATGATTAAAGACCAGTTATCAATTTTGATAAACAGTATATACGGAATGATATTTTTAAAGTAGCGGAAACCTTAACTACTGGTAGATAAGATATGAATAAATTTAACACGCTTCAATACTCCAGACCTATCCTTTTAGGTAGCATAATCAGTCTGTTATCTGCCTGTGGTTCTGGTGATAGTAGTAATCTTACATCTGGCCGTGGCGGCGCTGCAAACAGCAGCCTATCCCTCGATATTACCGATGCTGCTGTAGATAACGCAGAAGAAGTATGGGTTGAGTTTACCGGTGTAAGTATTCAACCTTCTGAAGATGGTGAAGATCAGAGTACATTAGAATTCACTTTCGCCCCCCCTAAACGTATCAATTTACTTGCTCTGCAAGGAAATAATGTTCAATCATTATTAGATGATGAAATCATCGCCTCCGGATCATATGACTGGATCAGACTTGCAGTAAACGCTGAACAGGATGGTACTCTTGACTCATACATCAAACTTAAAGATGGTAGTGAACATGAATTTTCTATCCCTAGTGGATCTCAGACAGGTTTGAAAATCAATACCGGTTTTGAGCTAACAACCGCTGCCGAGTTTAACTACACTATCGATTTTGATTTACGCAAATCAGTTGTTCTAACCGGTGGTGGTGAATATATATTAAGACCGACTTTACGATTAATTAATAATGCGACTTCAGCAACGATTACCGGCACTGTTGATGCAGCATTATTATCAACTGTAACCGCTGGTTGCTCTGATGATGATCCCGATACAGGCAATGCGGTTTATCTGTTTGAAAACATAGATGCAACTCCAGATGATATAGATAACCAGCCAGAAAATCCGTTTAGCACTTCTCTGGTCACTCTCAATACATCTGGTGAATATGTTTATACTTTAGGGTTCATTCCTGAGGGTGAGTACACAATAAGCTTTACCTGTGAATCAGATCTTGATGACCCTGAAACAGATGATGCTGCTGTTAGTTTCACAGGCACTTCTAATATTACATTAACATCTGGTCAGACTTTAAGTTTCGACTTTTAAATTTTGTTTTAACTCTGATCAGCCAACCATTGTTTAAAACCGTCCACATTGAGTGGATGGGAAAAATGGTAACCCTGCACGCGATCACAGCCCATCTCTTTCAACAGATCAATAACCGACTGACTCTCAACACCTTCAGCAACTACGACAATACCAAGATCATGCGCCATGGTAATGGTTGCAGAAACAATAGGATAATTGTTTGATTCTTTTGTCAGGCCATAAATAAAAGATTTATCTATTTTAAGTTCACTTATAGGAAATTTTTGTAAATATGATAATGATGAATAACCGGTTCCGAAATCATCAATTGAAACAACAATCCCCTTATTATTAAATTTATTTAATATATCAGCTGAACGCGCAGGATTTTTCATAATTGCATTTTCAGTCACTTCAATGAACAGGTTTTTTTCTGGAAAATTAATCGTCTTTAAAATATCATTAATTGATTCAAATAGTGCAGCATCTAATAAGTCAATTGGCGAGACATTAATTGACACATGAAAATCTGCATTTTTTTCAACTATGCTTTCAAACTCATGCAGAGAACTACTAATAGCCCAACGAGTAAGATCGCCAATTAGATTTTCTCTCTCCGCAAGGGGTATAAATTTATCAGGATAGATTAATCCCAGATTAGGGTGATTCCAACGCAGTAATAATTCGCAGCCACAGGTTTCCCCTGTTAATAAACTAATTTTGGGTTGAAAAAATGGTTCAAATAAACCGTTATCTATACTCGATCTAAGATCATTCGTTAACATTAATTTTTCATAATGATCGCTATCCATGTCCGGATGATAAGAGCTAATTTGTAAATTATTATGCTTTGCGTTATACATAGCTACATCAGCCCTTCGCATCAACAGCTCAGGATCGGTTCCATCCAGGGGAAATACTGAAACACCTATACTCGCTCCTACCTTCAAAGAATGATCATTTATTTCAAATACAGGTTCAACGAGTTCAATTATTTTTTTAGCAATTCTTTCAGCCAGTATTTGATTCACATTCATTAATATAAACGAAAACTCATCACCACCTATTCTTGCTACAGTATCCGAATCACGTAGACCGAGCATCATACGATCTGATACAACCTTTAAAACCTCATCACCAACCCCATGCCCCAGTGTATCGTTAATTTCTTTAAATCGATCGAGATCTAATAACAATATTGAAAACTCTTTATTTTCTCTTTCAGAAATAGCAATACTTTGCTCTAATCTGTCATTAAACAGATATCTATTGGGTAAATGGGTTAATTCATCATGAGTCGCTTTGTACTGCATTCTCTCAGCAAGCCCCACCAGTGAACCACGCATTTTTTCAAGATCGTCGGTTAAAAATCTAATTTCTTTTAAACATGATGTATTCGTTAAAGGCAACTCAAGATTACCATCAGCAATCTCTTTTGACTGACTACGCAACAACCTTAATGGCCTATGTATAATTCTTATAATACTTGAGACCAGCACCAGAACAGCAACAAAATAAGCAATTAAAATAATTGCTGTTGTACGCTTTACTGCTTCGTACTCTTCTATAACATTTGTTTCATCAAAACCTAATTTCAACTGTGAAATTTTATCTTTATTATTTTTAAAGTAAACAGGGAAGCTAAGAAAATAGGTATTATCTTCATTCGCATTCACCAATGCATCTTCGACAAATTTCTTGTCTTCTGCATTCGATTCGTTATAAAGATAAGTCGAGTCATTAGAATCAATTAATTCTATATAAACTACGCCATCTCCAAGAGAAGAAGATTCAAGAATTTTTATGATATCAAACTCATCATTAGACAAGTCTTTTGTTGATATAACATCAGATAGCATGCCAGCGACTTCATTATTGTGACCGATGAAACGATCATACGAATGCTCTTTATAAGAATCGAGCAATGTATAATACATAACCGGAAGCAATAAGACATGAATAATAACAATAGAAAGAACAAGATAACCGGATAAACTAAACAGCGAATTTTTAAACCGATTTTTTATATATGACATCACCATAATCGCTGTATCACTTTTATTCCTTTAATATTTTTAACGTTTTCTTCAGACATAAACGTCACATCATTCGGATTATTACGCAAATGCCGAATAAGATTTTTTTCACTATTCACTACCTGTATTTTTTCAGCGCCCTGCCTGAAAATACGTTTTATCAATTTTCTCTTGTAACTTTTCTCTGTCATTCTCATTATTTTATTCAAAAATGACTGATATATTTCACTGTCAGAATTATTAATAACTGGATGCTGGATGCTGCTTACTTTACTAGCTGGCAAACCAAGAAAAAGCTTCCTTACTTCGATAATGCTAATTTTTTTTATATCACTTTCCTCTGACACAACCAGTACACCAGATGACTCTACTGAATACGCATTATTACAATATGATCCAATCATTAAAATAATCAGAATATATTTTATCTTTATTGCAATATTTTTAAATATGACTCTCATTAGATGACAGCCTAAAAAACCATATCCAACGATACAGAGACCAGCTCTGAATCACCTGTTATTTGTATAACCTGTCCTTTATCTATCACTTTGTCATACTGAATTTTCAAAGCCATATTGGTTACTAAATCCCAACGCAAACCAACACTGTTTGTAGAGTGCTCTTCATCACCACCCGCTGCATTAGGATCTTGCTCCAACCTTGAATGTGTTATATGCGGTGTAAACTCTCCAATCTGATATGCAAGGGATAACATAGCCGTATCAACTGAAATATCACTCGATTCTCTTTCATATCGATTAATTTCAGACAAAACACTTAACTGCTCAAAAAACAAATTTGTTGATAAACCAATAAACTGCTGACTTACATCCTGCTCAACCATTACATCATCAATACTTCGATCCAGTTGTCCATGCATGATAGTAAATCGCACATCGAGCCAGTCTTTAGATAACTCAACAACAACACCAAACATATTCTTCCATGTTTCATCAACACTGTTGCCAGACAGGGCACTTAAAAGTTCATTATCTTCAGAGTCCTCCCTACCTGCATATACATTAATCAATGCATCCCATTCACCAATGTTGGGCTCATAAAGCAAACTAAGTCCGTTATAGTTTGTTATCTGCCATGTATAGTTATCACTCGGGGGTCTAATCCAGTTGTAGGTATATGCAATATCAAAATGATCTGAATAATAATAAAGGGGTAAGCGTTTGCGCCCGGCCTGAAGTGTAAGCTCTGAACTCAGAACATAATTAACATAAGCCCAGTCGAGTTCAAGCTCATAATTATTTGCGCCATGACTCACGGCCTGAACAATAAAAGAGGTTTGTGGATTTACTGTTGCTACAAGCTGAACGCCAAGACTGGAATCTGGTGTAAAGGAAATATCTTCATCATAAAAACCGGCTTTGGGATAATCAGCAAGAAAAGATTCACCCGACACCACTTTACCGGCAGCAACTGAGGCAAAACCACTTATTCCTATTTCACCTGCAAACGCATAACCCTTCAATAAAAAAGCCATACAAAACAGATAGATAACGAGCTTTTTAATAACTTTCACTGCAAACCCTAAAAAACTGTTAATGATATTTTTATATTTGTCATTTATTTAATGTATAGCAAAGAATAGAAGCCCTTTTCGATAAAGTCCAGTAAGGATAACCACCAGATTAGCTAGTTTTAAATTAATAGATACACCTGTTAAATCCGGCTCATACCCCCTGCTGGTTTATTTTTAACATCTGTAAAATATTTGAACGCATTTCTTTGCTCAGCAACAATTGAATTCGTTTATCTGCCTTATGAAAAACATCACTGTATTCAATGTTCTCAGTATCATAGACTCGTAAATAATCTATATGAATTAAAGTATCTATAAAATTTGAGATGAGGCGCTTATCAGAAAAATCTGGAGAATTAAGCTCATATATCATGGCTACACGTTGCGCCATCAGGAAGCTCCTCTCAACCAGTTCATTTATTGATATCTGCGCCTCTTCTTTTCTCGATAATAGAGCCAGAGTTAGATAATAAATTTCTAGTATTGGCGATATAACCTTGGCCAATAGATTTAACTGTGAAAACTCAACCGCACCGGAGCCTGGTCGGGTATATACATCTATTTGTTCATTTTTAATCAATAAGCCAAGGTCAGCCATTACATCAAGCACCTCTGACACCTTATCTGCTAACTGATCTTTTTCCCATACAAGAAATAATTCGGATTTCAAAAATGGATATGCCAGAGAAATGAGATTAACGATTTCTTCACGGGTCTGTGAACGTACATTAAAGAAACAACAGGCAATAAGCGAAGGCAGTGCCATTAAATGTAATATATTATTCCGGTAATAAGTCATGGAAACAGAGTGACTACTATCCAGATAAATAATATCGCCTAATGGATGGGTTCGTCGCTTTACCATTTTCAGGTATTCAGCGTGTTCAACCTGCTCTTTACCAGTGCGTGACGTTAATATCACCCTGTCTGAATATTTTATTGATTCAATCAGAGACTTATAAATATCTAACATGCGGAATAAAGCATTTTCATCCATATGCTGTTTAGATGTCGCAAGCAAAACAGTAGAAACCAGATTGATTGAATTTACAATTGCAGCCTGATTGATGTGACTCATAATCTGCTGCGATGCATTATCAACAACATCGCGCAACCACTCAGGGCGTTTTGAGTCACTATAAATTTCATTCGCCCACGAAGCATTCGTATTTTCAAGTAATTGATTTAGAAAAACAGGCTGGCCAAAATTAGTATATACCTTTCCAAAACGACCCCGTATTCTTAACATCGATCGCATAGAACTAAAAAAGGTTTCACTCTTTTTATCTTCACCTGATAATTCGGCCTGATAAGCCTTACTTTCCAGAAGTTTTTCATAACCGATATAAACAGGTATAAAAGCAACGGGTAGTTTTCTATATTTCAGAAAACCTCGAATGGTCATCGCTATCATACCTGGCTTGGGTTTTAGTAAACGACCGGTACGACTACGACCACCTTCTACAAAGTACTCAATTGGCATACCCATTGACACTAATGCCGCAACATATTCAAACATGACCGTTGAATAAAGCTCATTCCCCTTAAAGCTACGCCTTATAAAAAACGCACCTCCACCTCGAAGAATTGAACCGAGTACCGGCATATTTAAATTCTTACCCGCCGCAATATAAGGTATCGCCATGCCTTCCCCGTAAATAACATAAGAAAGTAATAAATAATCTATATGACTTCTATGACAGGGCACATATACAAGTTCGTGAGTTAGCGCCAGATTTTTAAGATTTTCGTTATGTGTAACTTCAATACCTGAATAAAACTTATTCCAGAATGATGTCAGCCCACGCTGCATCAACTGAATAGTTATATTGGTGCAGTTAGCGACTATTTCATTTAAGTATCGTCTTGCCTGCAAGCTTGCTTTATATTCTGAACGATTATCTTCCTTACTTCTTTTAACTATCGCTTTCTGTACATCTGGATTTAAAATTAATTTTCTCACCAGTGTACCCCGGTGAGATACATTCGGGCCTAACGTTGCGCTTTTAAGATTATTTAATTGAGTCGAAAAGGTAAACTGTAATTTATCAATTATTTCATCATTCGATAGATGGCTATACGCACTCCCCCGATAGTTAACTACATTTGTAAAGTTAACCAGTGTATTTCGACCATGAATTAAAATAGTTAAAAGCTTTCTAGTTCGACTTGCCAGCCCCCATGAATCGGCAAACAGCACGGCTAACCAGTGCTTTTGTATTGCAACAGGTCTTCCCCAGAAAACAGTAACGGGCACAAACTGTATTTCCTGCTCCGGATTTTCACGCAAAATTTCAACAATACCTCGCAACATCCTGGAACGTTTGGGCTGCTTTTGTAACCAGGTTCTGAAGGGTTGTCTGGGGGCAATAGTATAAACAGAGTGCCATGACTTTAAATTTTCTGAAGATATGTGATCTATTGGTGATGCTAAACCCTGATTTTCACATTCTGTTTCCAGAACAAGTAAATTAGACCAGGCGCGAGCATCAAGCACATAAACAACCGGTACATCAGGATTTATATTTAACTGCTCAATCTTATTAGGAAGTGTTTCAGCCTTTACAAAAAGATAAAGTACCTTTCTTGCGACAAAGTTAATAGACTTTCTTATATTCATTATTATTTTTATAAATACCTGTTTAAAAATCACTGTTTGCACAGACAAAAAAGAGTAAAGTTACAAAACTCAGGCAGGCTCCATTGATGCTTTTACACACCTTAAAACTTCATAGTCATACTGCCCGTCAAGATGTTCAAATACCGGTTTGAGTTTTTTTGCCTCATCACCCAGCTCTATTATAGCATCCTGAATAAGTTCTATTTCCTGCTGCGAAATAGTGACTACATCACTCAATGCCACATCACCCTGCTGAATTAGTTTAGCCAGGTGATTAACTACTGTTGATTGAGTCAGACTTCGTTGAGTTGCTATAGACTCGGCACTCATCCCACTTTTAAATAATAACAGGGTTTCTACTACTGTATCCGTTTTATCAGCTGAAGCATCACCTTCATAATCACGTATTACCGCTAAAAATTCGTCTGCATAATTCTCCAGCTTAGTAGCACCAACACCACTAATGTTTGCAAACTGATCATGATTCTGTGGCATACGATCCATCATATCAATCAAGGTTGCATCATGAAAAATAACAAAAGGTGGAACGCCCAACTCTTCAGATAAACGTTTTCTCGTGGCGCGTAACTGCTCCCATAACTCATTATTTGAAACAGATACTTTTGAATGTCGTTTTTTCGTTTTACTTTGTAACATCTGTTTTCTTAGATGCAGACTTTCTTCACCTTTTAAAACTGCTCGACAGGTTTCTGTTAATAACAAACTACCATGTCCCTGAATATCTACATTTAAAAGGTTCCTCGCAATTAACTGTCGAAACAGGTTACGCCACTGTTTGGCATTTAATTCATCACCTATGCCAAATACACTTAATTTATTATGTCCGTTATTTATTAAACGTTCAGTTTCTTTTCCGAGTAAAACATCGGTCAGATAAGTCACACCAAAGCGTTGTCCTGTTCGATGCACACAGGACAATGCTTTTTGCGCAGCAACCGTCGCATCCCAGGTTTCTACCGGCGTTAAACAGGTATCACAATTACCACAGGGCTCTTCTAAATGATCACCAAAATATTTTAATAATGATTGTCTTCTACATGAGGTAAGTTCAGCAAAACCTAACATGGAATCAAGTTTGTGCCGCTCTACCCTTTTGTGCGCCTCATCCGCTTCCGATGTTTCCATCATCTGTTTGAGCATAATGACATCTTGCAGCCCATACATCATCCACGCATCAGATGGTTGACCATCACGACCCGCTCGACCGGTTTCCTGATAATAAGCTTCTATACTTTTCGGAAGATTTAAATGCGCAACAAAACGTACATCCGGTTTATCTATACCCATACCAAAAGCAATTGTAGCGACAATAATGACACCATCTTCACTTAAAAAGCGTTGTTGATTTTTCTGTCTGACCTTTTGAGATAAGCCTGCATGATATGGCAGCGCATCAAAACCTTTATCACTTAAAAACTCGGCTGTCTGTTCTACTTTTTTTCGCGACAGACAATAAACGATGCCCGCTTCACCTTCATGCTCATTTAATATAAAACGATAAAGTGCATCTCGCGCTGTACCCTGATTTTCAGTGACCCGATAACAGATATTAGGTCGATCAAAGCCTGATATAAAACATTCAGCACTATGCAATGACAAACGATTGATAATTTCCTGTCGCGTGGTGTCATCGGCCGTTGCAGTCAGGGCTATTCGAGGTATGGCTGGGAAACGCTCATGTAAAACTGAAAGTTTAATATATTCCGGGCGAAAATCATGCCCCCACTGAGAAACACAGTGTGCTTCATCCACTGCAAATAATGCAACGGGCGAGCGCTCTAATAGAGTTAAAAACCGCTCTGTCATTAACCTTTCAGGTGCCACATACAAAAGGTCAATCTCACCATTAAGTAAACGTGTTTCAACTTCCTGAGATTCAAAATGATCCAGTGATGAATTAACAAAGGCAGCTTTGACTCCAAGCTGCTGTAAAGCTGATACCTGATCCTGCATTAATGCAATTAAAGGTGAGACTATAATACCCACACCTTCCCTCGCCATCGCGGGTATCTGATAACACAGTGATTTACCACCGCCAGTGGGCATCAGTACAACGGCATCTTTACCCGATATTACTTGCTCAATGATATTTTTCTGATGGAAACGAAATTCATCATAACCAAAAGTAGACTGCAGGATTTGTAATGCGCGTTCAGACATGTAGGAATTTTCTATATATAAGGTGCTCGAACTTTACTTTGTAGGCCACAATAAGGCCAGTGCTACGATAGCAACTATGACAATTAGTATAATGAGTTCGATTAGCATATGATTTTCTGTCAATAAATTAGATCTGAAACAGGTTTACCCTGTTATGACTTATCTCCATCGGGGATGGACCGCGCTTTTTGCGCTCCGCCCCCTGTTTTGATGCCACCAAGAGTTTTACGGAGTCGGCTCGCTACTCTGTCAGGTCTGAGTGGTATGGGTTAAGGGGACAGGGCTCAAAAAACGAGACCTTTCCCCGATGGAGAAGTACCTAAACAGAATGATTACTCTTTACTGTAATAAACCCCGGGTATCCAGCTTTTCTTCACTTCTCTGGTTTTTTCATGATCCACTTCATCTTCATTTATAAAGGTAAAGTTATTCCAGCCAATTCGTACGATGTCCTTATGTCTGAGTAACTGCTGCTGGTCGATCTTCTGTTCATTAATATAACTACCATTTGTACTGCCCAGATCCTGCAATATAAATTTAAGCACATCCTGCTCATCTTTTAATATATTAATCTGAGCATGCTCTGAACTCACCGCCAGATCATCAATCACCACCTGATTAACACTGGTTCGACCAAATTTCAGCCCTTTATTATCTATTTCGAATCGATTGGCAACCACTCCATCTACCAATTGAATTATTGAAGCCATTTTTAGTCCTTATATAAGTGCATGAATTCGAAACTAAAATCCTAATCTTTTATGCCTTCTCACACAAGTCGGTGATTCTATTCTTTAATGATTTATGTATAATATGCACCGCGTGGAAATTCGGCATCGCTATATCGACATATTCTTATATTGATATTTCACAATATTGATAAGAATCAATCCTAAAATTGATATATATCAGGAAGCGATATGAGACTTCGAATATAATCCCGCGCGTTAATGCGAAAAACTGTCAGAAATTGACTTTGGGCAAGGTATTCAGACAAATGGTCTGATATTTAGTTCAATACACTTTAAAGCGGTTATTCGTATGCAGACCTGATATCAGGAAATTGTAAGTCATTGAAATAATTGGCTTATATATAAGAACACATGTTGATACAAAAATTTTACTGGCTTGCTGAATAAGTAAAAAACAGGCATTAATAGCCTCTACAGACAGTATTTAATAACTTCAACGGTCGTTCTCAAGATAGCAGTATTTTTTTGGTCTATATTAATGCAGTTTATGATTGATTATTGACCGTAATTTCGGGTTGCTGTTCGCAGCATTTAACTCACAGAGGAGACGTTCTCGTGCAAGCTTCGCTTGATCAGAAGTACAACTTTGACATCATTAAATGGTTTACCGTATCAGCGGTTATCTATTTAGTGGTTGGCACCAGCGTTGGTGTTTTAATCGCCTCACAACTGGCCTGGCCGGTTCTGAATTTTGACATTGCCGAATTAACATTCGGTCGTCTACGACCATTACATACTAATGCGGTTATCTTTGCATTTGGTGGTATGTCACTCATGGCTACATCTTACTACTCGGTACAACGTACCTGTGGTGTGCGTATCTGGAGTGATAAATTAGCCTGGTTTGTATTTTGGGGCTGGACGGCAATTATTGTTTCTGCTGTTATTACCTTACCACTTGGTATCACACAGTCTAAAGAATACGCCGAACTAGAATGGCCAATTGACCTTGCTATTGCGGTTGTCTGGGTAGCTTATACCTTGAACTTCGTAATGACACTGGCAACTCGTAAAACTAAACATATATATGTATCAAACTGGTTCTTCCTGTCGATGATGGTAATGATTACTTTATTACACGTTGTTAACAGTCTGGCTGTACCGGTTGATATGTTCAATTCATACTCGGTATTCTCGGGTGTGCAAGATGCGATGATTCAATGGTGGTGGGGACACAATGCGGTTGGTTTCTATCTAACAGCTGGTTTCCTTGGCATTATGTACTACTTCGTTCCTAAGCAGGCAGGTCGCCCTGTTTTCTCATATCGTTTATCAGTTATCCACTTCTGGGCACTGACTTTCGGTTATGTATGGTTAGGCGCTCACCATCTGCAATACACTGCTCTTCCTGACTGGACTGGCTCTGTTGGCGCGGCAATCTCTCTAGCGATGATCATTCCTTCATGGGGTGGTGCTATCAACGGTATGATGACGCTGTCAGGTGCATGGGACAAACTTCGTACTGACTATATCTTACGTTTCCTTATTGTTTCATTAGCGTTCTACGCAATGTCTACATTCGAAGGCCCGGTTATGTCTGCCAAGACAGTTAACGCGCTTTCACATTACACAGACTGGACAGTTGGTCACGTACACTCGGGCGCTTTAGGCTGGGTTGCAATGGTTGCTGCTGGTGCGATTTACCATCTGGTAATGAAACTGTGGAATACAAAAATGTATTCTGAAAGTTTGATCAATGTGCATTTCTGGTTGGCAACAATCGGTACGGTTGTTTACATCATTGCGATGTGGGTATCTGGAATCATGCAGGGTCTGATGTGGCGTGACTACGACGAGTTCGGTACATTAACTTATACGTTCGCAGAATCGGTTGCAGCAATGCACCCTTACTACGCAATGCGTGCAGTGGGTGGAATGATCTACTGGACTGGTGGTGTTGTAATGCTTTACAACATAATTATGACTATTCGCATGGCGACTTCTGAGAAATCAGCTAGTTCTGCTGCGACAGCCACAGCTTAAGGGGGGCTCATATAATGTCTGAAAAGAAAAATCAAACTGGTCCTATTCAGTATAAATTTGAGACTAACGTCGTTGCTATGGTACTGATCACTCTTGGTCTGGTATCTATCGGTGGCCTGGTTGAAATCGTACCGTTGTTTTATCTCGATGAAACAATGGAACACAACCAGCACAAAGAAATTCTCTGGGATCGTCAGGAAGGTCAAACCCTGAATGACTGGCAGGCAGGTGATGGCGTACGCCCTTATACTCCTCTTGAGTTAATGGGTCGTAAAGTCTATCTGCGTGAAGGTTGCTACCTTTGCCACTCTCAGATGATTCGTCCATTCCGTGATGAAAAAGAACGTTATGGTCACTACTCCCTTGCGTCAGAGTCTATTTACGATCACCCATTCCAATGGGGTTCAAAACGTACAGGTCCTGATCTGGCACGTGTTGGTGGTAAATACTCTGATGACTGGCACAAACTTCATCTTGAAGCGCCACGAAGCGTAGTTCCTGAATCTGTTATGCCTAACTATCCATGGTTGGCTGAAAATCCAATTGATGCTGAGCTTACTACGAAGCACATGGAAGTTATGCGCAACATGGTTATCAACCCTGCTCCATATACAGATGCTGATATGGCATCTGTTGCTGCAGAAGTTGAAGGCAAAACAGAGTTGGATGCAATTGTCGATTACCTGCAGGTGTTAGGCACCATGGTTAAGTTCGACGAGAACATAGACTACCGCTAAGGGGAATATACGATGGACATACTCCAAACAGACTGGGCCGCTATGACACTTAATGACTGGGCTGGCCTCATCATTACTGTTGGTGTGTTCTTTTTAATGGTTTGGGCGTATGTTTCTACGTTTAATCCAAAGAACAAAGAGAAATTAGAATCAAAAAGTAGCATGATCTTTGATGAAGATAATGATATGGATGATTTGACCTCAACACATTCGACCTCAACTAAAGGGGACTCAAAGAAATGAGTGACGAAGAAAATAAATTTCCTGGTGAAAATAACACCGGGCACTTCTGGGACGATGATCTACGCGAGTTAGATAACGAGCCACCAACCTGGTGGACTATCGGTTTTCACGCGAGCTGGATTTTTGTAATAGTTTACACACTGCTCTACCCTTCATGGCCAATGATAGATACACATTTCAAAGGCTTGCTGGGCTGGACTTCAATTGCTGAATATAAAGAAGATTTAAAATCAATTGAAAGTGTACGTGCACCTTATGAAAATAAAATAAAAGACATGTCAGCTGCTGATATTTTAGCCGATGACAATCTGTCTAAATATGTAACTGCATCAGGCAAAGTTCTGTTCGGTGATAACTGTTCAGCCTGTCATGGTGCGGGTGGTCAGGGCAACGTTGGTTTCCCTGTACTTGCTGATGATGACTGGTTATATGGTGGCACAATTACTGACATTGAAACTTCAATCAATGTTGGACGTCAGGGCATTATGCCGGGTCATGCTGCAATGCTTGATGATGAGAAAATTGATGCACTTTCAACGTCTATTTTTGAAGGAAAAGCAGTTGAAAACGCTTCATATACAGAAGCAGGTTGTATTGGTTGTCATGGTGCAGACGGTAAAGGCCTGTCATTTATGGGCTCAGCTAATCTGGTTGATGGTATCTATCGTTTTACTGCGGCAGATCAACTTTCCAGCATTAAACACACTATAAAATATGGTGTAAATAATCCAGCTGATTCTCAAAGTCGTATTGCGGTTATGCCAGCATTTGGTGGCGCTAAATTATCCGACACCGAGATTAAAAAGTTAGCTGTTTATGTACATAAACTAGGCGGTGGTCAATAAGCTATTAAGCGAATAACTACTGCCCATTTAAATATAAAAATACCTGAGGAGGTATATGATGGATGCGGTAGTTATTGGTTCAATCGGTGCTGTAGTGTTGAGTATTGTTGTGTTTATCGGTTTCCTTGGATACTGGCTACGCAAAATAATTAATCACCCGCCCAGTCATGATTGAGCGCTAGTTGATCATTAAATAACGAAAGGGGCTTTTGCCCCTTTCGTTATTTTTACGCTTTTAAAATTACATAGTTTAAATATGAATTTTCTCTTAGATTTTAAGATTACTTATCTTGTAAATTGATAATTATTATAGTGATAATATTTTTTTATCTTCATAATCAATCATGTGAAAATAAAAAAGTAAGACACGAAAACAGGCAATAAATTAAGCGTCATCCTCACGTAGTTTCACATAGGATTCCGATAACAATAGCTGGTATTTTAAAATACAGAAACACCAACTCAATCGCGGAAAATGACGATGCATATTTTTAAGTGATGGGACATCACAATAAGATTAAAAAAACAGCGCCATACAAAGATACACATGATGTTATTAAGATATAAACTGTGCGGAGAAACGAGTGGACGTTAAAGTCTCAAAAGAAAACACTGATTGCGAAAAAAGCGCGGCAGAATTATACGAAGAAGCCGATCACTGGCATGTTAATACCGGTGATGAAATTATTCATGCGAAGCGTATGGGTGGTAAATTTCGAGACCTTAAATTAAAAGCTGCGGCTACGTGGTTAATATTTTTTCTTGGCCCCTACCTTCGCTGGGATGGCTCACAGGCTGTTTTATTTGATATCCCTAATCGTAAATTTCAAATATTTGATATTACTATCCTGCCACAGGATGTGTGGTTACTTGCATTAATATTATTATTCTTTGCTATCTTACTTGCTGCCATTACCTCGGTTGCGGGGCGTGTATTTTGTGGCTATTTCTGTTTTCAGACAATATGGACAGATGCATTTACAAAAATAGAAGAATTACTCGAAGGCTCACCAGCTAAACGACGCAAACTGGATAAAGCCCCCTGGGATGCTCGAAAAATTCGTATTAAAGTCATTAAACATAGTGCATGGCTTTCAATCGGTTTTCTCACCGGTTTTTCATTCTCTGCCTGGTTCACTGATGCATATCAGTTATGGATTGATGTATTAACATTACAGGCCAGTGTATTTATATATGTTATGTTACTGGTATTCACTCTAGGCACTTATGTACTCGCTGGATTTATGCGTGAGCAGGCCTGTTTCTGGTTATGCCCATATGCACGTATTCAGGGCGTAATGTATGATACTGAAACTATTTTACCTACCTACGACATTGCTCGTGGCGAACCCCGCGGAAAACTGACAAAAGGCAATGTAGTTGAGGGTAACGGAGACTGTATTTCCTGCAATCAATGCGTAGCCGTATGCCCTACCGGCATTGATATTCGTGGCGGCCAACAGGAAGGCTGTATCACCTGTGGTTTATGTCTTGATGCATGTGACTCAGTGATGGATAAAATCGGCAAACCCCGTGGTTTGATACGTTATGCATCAATGAATGAAATGAAAGGCATAGAAGTCAAACCTTTACATAAACGACCACGCGTATTAATTTATTTAGGTATTATTGCATTTGCTGTGACTGGCCTTTTATATGGTTTAACTCACCTTGGCACATTTGACCTGAAAGTAATACATGAACGCCAACCACTCTTTGTACAAATGAGTAGTGGTGACTTTCAAAACAAATATGAATTAAAAATTCTGAATAAAACTGATAAAGTAATGAATGTCAGCATTTCAGTAACCGGTACCGATAATATTACAACCAAGGGCATTCGTGAAAAAATGTCACTGGCACCCAGTAAACTTACATCGTTTACAGTCTTTTTATCAATTCCTAAAAAGGATTTGAAAAAGTCACGAACACCTGTTTACTTTACGATTGATTCGTATGAAGAATTTGATGATTCAACCGAATATCAAAGTATGTTCTACGGCCCTAAATATTTAGATTAAAGATCTGGTAACACATGAGCGAATTAAGTATGAATAAAGATTCTTACCCCCATAAGATATCACAGGACAACCCTAAAGGTTTGAAGAACCCCTGGGTTTTAGGCTGGCTGGCATTAGTGGCTGTTGTACTGGTAGTAAACATTGGTTTTATCAGCCTGGCTTTTATTACCAACCCCGGTCTGGTTGATGAAGATTATTATGAAAACGCTGAAGACTATGAAGAAAATCTGGTTAAGTATCGCACTGCACGTGCAGCACTTGGCTGGACATATCAGGCTGCATTTCCAAACAATCCTGTAATCAATAAGAAAACACCTTATCGATTAACCATAGTTGATAAAGCAGGACTGCCGCTAACCGCTGCAAAAGTAAAACTAATTGCCTATCGCCCTTCAGATGCTTCCGCAGATTTTGAAATCGCGCTATCGGAAGTTGATGCAGGCATATATGAAGCTGATGTCACATACTCATTGAAGGGTATCTGGGAAATCACTACTGTTATTGAGCGTGAAGACAGTAAATATGACTTTAAGAGACGCGCTAGTATTGTGACTGAATAAACCATATCATGTCATGCTGAGTGAAGCCGAATAATCTGCTTTCATACTCATACCTGCCACTTTGCGATACCAGACCCTTCGGCTTCGCTCAGCATGACAGATTAAATAATACTTAATGCAAAACACCTCCTCACAAAACTCATCATGCTTCCACTGCGGTCTGCCCGTAGATGATAACAACCGTGTAGAAAAAATTATTCAGAAAAAGAGCCAGCAATTTTGTTGTCACGGCTGTAGCTCAGTTTGTGAAATGATTTACGACTCTGGTCTGGAAGGATTTTACCAACGCACACCTGATGGGCAGTTACTCGCCCCTCCTCCTGAGCCTCCTCAGGAAACCCAACTTTACGACATCGATGAAATACAAAGCGAATTTGTGCACGACCATGGGGATGGCACGGGAAATGCTCTGGGTAATATTCGTGATATGCATTTAATCGTTGAAGGCATTCACTGCTCAGCCTGTGTCTGGTTAATTGAACGAAGTCTGGCAAAACAACCGGGCATTATCGATGTAAAAGTAAATCTGGCGAATAAACGTTTAATGGTTCGTTGGGATAACTCACAAAACAAAATTTCATCTATTATTGAATTTCTTGGCAGCATTGGATATTCCGCAACACCATTTAACCCGGAAACGGCTGAAGGCACAATTAAGAAACAGAATCGCGCTCTGTTATTACGTATGGCTTTCGCTGCATTTAGCATGATGAATCTGTTATGGATTTCAATTGCATTATATAGCGGTGCAGATGAAGGTGAGTATAAATCCCTATTCCACTGGATCGGTTTTATTCTCGCCACACCTACCCTGCTTTATTCCGGCTGGCCATTTATCAAAGGTGCCTGGACCAGTTTTAAAAATCTGAATCTCACCATGGATGTGCCTATCGCTATTGGTGCAACCGCCACATACAGTTACTCTGTTTTTGTAACAATCGCACACTCTATGGGCCAGAGCAGCGTGGGTGAGGTTTATTACGATACGGTTGTGAATTTTATTTTCGTAATTCTTGTCGGGCGTTTCCTGGAAGCAAAATCAAAACGACATGCTGTTTCAGCCACTCAACGTTTAATGGACTTACAACCTCGAGTTGCACATGTTCTACGTGATAATGAAACCCATATTGTACCTATACGAAGCATACAGAAAGATGAGTTAATTTTAATTAAACCCGGTGAAAAAGTACCGGTTGACGGGATTATTACATCAGGCTCTTCATCAGTAGACGAAGCTTTATTAAGCGGTGAATCAGCACCGGTTAAAAAACAGGCCAGAGATATTTTATCCGCTGGCACTGTAAATATAGAAAATGCCTTAACCGTTAAAGTAACTGCAATACTACGAAACACATCACTGGGAAAAATTATTAGTCTGGTTGAAGAAGCCCAGGCCAGTAAAGCCCCTATTCAATGCATTGCTGATCAAATTGTTCCCTGGTTTGTAGCCATTACTTTATTACTCGCAAGTTTAACTTTTATTTACTGGTTTAATGACGGCATTGAATACGCCCTGTTAGCAGCCACATCCGTATTAATTATTACCTGCCCCTGCGCATTTGGTTTGGCCACACCTATGTCTATTGCTGTTGCTTCTGGTTTAGCCGCACGTAATGGCCTGTTAATTAAAAACGGTGCTGTCCTTGAATATTTATCTGATGTGCAACATTTTGTCTTTGATAAAACCGGTACATTAACCGAAGGAAAAATGCGGGTAAAAGCAATCATTACTGATATGAATATTTCAACTAATGATAAACAGGCCATATTAGAAAAAGTAGCTCACCTTGAAAGCCTCTCGGAGCACTCCATTGCCAGCGCTATTTTAAATTATGCCGAAGACAACAACATAACCCCTGATTCACAAAGAGTTAAAAATGTTATCAATAAACCCGGTTATGGAATTAGTGGCGAAATTGATCAACAGTTAATAATGGTTGGCACAACAAAGTTATTAGAAACACATAACATTAAACTCAATACTGATTATTTAGATCAGTCTTCGGATAAGGAAGTAACGGGTATTAGTTGCGTACACATTGCCATTGATAATAAACATATCGGCTTTATAACGATAGCGGATCAACTAAGATCCGATGCTAAAAGCCTCATTTCTAATCTACGAAATTCAGGCATAGAGTTAACGTTACTTAGCGGTGATAAACAGGCGGTAGCTGAAGCAGTTGCAAATGATCTGGGCGGCATGAATGTAATAGCTGAAGTTTTACCCGGTGAAAAAGATAAAGTAATACAAAACCTGCAAAATCAGGGGCAACACGTAGCAATGATTGGAGATGGTGTAAATGATGCTCCTGCATTGATTCGTGCCGATGTAGGCATTGCTATTGGCTCTGGCACTGATGTATCCATGGAGAGTGCTGACATCGTATTACTCAGTAACGAACTGGATAAAATTCGCCTTGCTGCTGACCTGTCTAAACGAACGCTACGCACCATTCGGCAGAATATCAGCATGTCCATTGCATATAATATTATAATGGTACCACTGGCAATGATGGCATTTGTAACCCCGTTATTTGCCGCCATTGCGATGCCCATTAGCTCTTTAGCCGTTATTGGTAATGCATCCAGGATAAGAACACTTTTTAAAAATACAGATTAATATTGAGATAGTTATGGACGTAATTTACGGTTTAATACCTTTAATGATAGGCCTGGGCTTAATAGGTGTAGTGATTTTTATCTGGTCTGTGAAAAGCGGTCAATATGAAGATCTTGAAGGCGATGCAAACCGAATTTTAATGGATGATGATGATCCATTACTGCCTGATAGCCACTCAAAAAAGACACCGGATAATCAGGAGGAAAACCAGGAAGAAAAATAGATGCTTTTTATATTAAAGCGTAATATTAATTTCCTGTGTGTTTATTTAGCTATTATTCGCTAAGCACCCATTTTCGAGCATCTTCAATAGCTGGAAATATTTCACATTCAAATAGTTTACCTAACATTTGATCACGATAACCATTTGCTAAAGCAATAAGCGGTTCCTGATTTACAACCAGTGCGATTTTAAGCTTACCTTTCGAAAACGATATCATTTCATCCGTAACTGCATACGCTTTTGTGTGGGCTGTTTCGATTGAATAACCGGTTACCCCTAAGAAGTCATTAATAATATATTTGATATCATTAAATTCAGGACTAGAGTGCAATTCAAAGTTTGCTTCTAAAATTTCATCTCCATTTATTTCACCTGTGAATTCCCTATAAAGACCTTCAGTTTCCCATGTGTTTTTATGTGGCATCACATTTACTTCTATAATTACGATTACTGGTTCCCATTATATAATGCTTACTTAAATAACAGAACTTTTTTGAACTCACTTAAACTGCAGATTAAACATCAAACCTTCAGTTCGCTTCATTTTCAACATGCTCGGCAAAACCCGCACCCGCTTCTGTATATATATTAAATACCGCCGTTGCACCTGCTTTTTCCAATAAAACTGTCTCATCCGGATACCGGGCTATTGCTGTCACTCTCCCTGTAAAAGAAATCTTGCATAACTGCTCTAATGCATCAAGGTTAGCCTGAAGGTTAGGCAATGCCAGCATAACAAGATCGATATGATGATTCTTTTCAACTGTTTCCCAGAAATCTGCATCACTCGGATCACCATACAGAGCATTCTGTCCTGACAACTGATGCTTTTTGACTTTATCGGCATCAAAATCAATGCCGACGACGGTATCACCATGCAATTCGCGCATTTTGTTATAAGCCCCATTACCAACTCTGCCCATACCAAAAATGGCGATAGTGGCACCGAGAGTGTCCAGCAACTGATCGTCTGACAGCCTCTCCTTGCGTTGAAACTTTAATAAAGAGCCTCTAAACCTACTGTAAATTTTGTCATCAATTGCATTTAGAGGCGCAGATATAATAAAAGACGCGGATAACGCAATAGCAATAATCACCAGCCACTCTGCACTTATCCAACCATTTGTTACACCAATCGCAGCGACAATAAGACCAAATTCACTGTAGTTAGTCAGATTAAGGGTTGCCAGTAAAGAAGTTCGTGCACGTAGTCTAAAGCGGGTCATAAAAGCAAAAAATAGAGCCGATTTTATAAACATAAAGGGTACGAGCAATAAACCAATCATGAGCGCTTCAAGCGTTAACAGGCCGGACATACCTATAGAAAGAAAAAAACCAACCAGGAACAGATCTTTAAAACCTAGCATCGATTTGGCTAACTCATTTGTTTTAGGATGAGTAGAAATCAAAACCCCCATAATTAACGCACCTAAATCATCTTTTACGCCACCCAGCTCAAATAACTCTGCCCCACCTAACGCCAGCACGAGACCATATAAAATAAGTAACTCGCCATGCCCTGTCTTCTGTAAAAAATGATGAAATATTGGACGAGCTGGAATGAGTAGAAATAACAACAAAGCCCAGGGGGAAGGAATTTTACCGGTAGACGCGGCCAGAAAAATAACCGCTGCCAGATCTTGCATAACCAGAATACCGATTGCGATACGCCCATGTAGTGATTGCATTTCACCTTTTTCTTCCAGTGACTTAACAACAAAAACGGTACTGGAAAAACTCAATGCAAAAGCAAGCATTAATGAAAGCCTGAAATCCAGGCCACTAAACAGTGATACATTCATTATTGCCAGAATGAAAATAGCAGTACCAAAAACTGCAAGAATTGTAGATATATGGAGTACGGTGACTGCCCAGACCTGACGCCGTATCAACACTTTCAGGTTTAATTTTAAACCAACCGTAAAGAGTAATAGCGTGATTCCAAGATCAGCCAGTTTCTGCAGCGTTTCACCACTTGTGAACCCCATATAATTGAGCACAAAGCCAGTGAGCAGAAAACCAACCATCGGTGGCAGATTAATTACTTTCGCCAGATAACCTAGAAGAAAAGCCAGAGAGATCCAGCTAACATCACCTAGTGCGATTGCAACCCATTCAAAATCCATGGATTATTTCCCGTTTATTTTTAAATTAAATATACACCATCAATAAAGCACAGAGTTCAGTTGACATTCTTGCTTTAGATTAAGCTGATAGTAACAATTTGTAGCTATACTCATAATACAGGTTACGAGTATAGTGTAATAACGTTATTTTACTGTTTCTTAACAGGATATGGTTATGAATGATAAAAATAATAAAGTCCTCTCAGCTGAACCAGGGCATGAACTTATTGGTGATTCTGATGATAAGTTTATGGAGTTTCTCCATAAAATAATACGTGTGGCTGTAAAAGTGCTAGCGGCATTAATGGTTGTTGTTATTGTATGGGGTTTGGGGGATGTTGTTTATGTTTTATATCAGCGCCTGACGGCTCCACCATTCCTGCTTTTAAGCATCAGTGATATCCTCGCTACATTTGGTGCATTTCTAGCGGTACTTATTGCTATTGAAATTTTCATAAATATAACTCTCTACCTCAAAACCAATGTTATTCCGGTCAGATTAGTTGTAGCGACTGCACTGATGGCTATTTCACGTAAAGTAATAATATTTGACTTCGATGAAATCACACCAATGTTCGTTCTGGCAACAGGCGTTGTTGTATTAGCCTTAGGGATAACTTACTGGCTCATTAGCAATAAATCTATGAACGATTAAACCATATTAATTTCCGACTTTTTTACTTAGAAACTTAAAATCACTCCATCATAAAGGTACATAAATGGGTACAGGGATAAGCGAGTATTTTAATATGACTTTCGCAGGCTGGCTACTCAGCATCTGCATACTGTTCATAATGTCTGCATTTGTTACGCGACTTTTATTTAAAAGCAAAGACAAACATAATACTCGATCAACTAAGCATACTTCGACATCTAAAAACTGGCATGCCGAAGACATAAAAACCGTTCTCAACTCACTCGATACAACGGCAGATGGTTTAAATCGAGAAGAGATATCACTCAGACTGGACAAGTACGGTCCTAATCAACTTGAAGAAGTACAGGTACGCGGAGCAATTTTACGATTCTTATATCAGTTTCACAATCTGCTTATTTATGTATTAATTATGGCTGGTATTGTAACAGCCATACTTGAACATTGGGTTGATGCAAGCGTTATTTTTGGTGTCGTTTTTCTTAATGCTGTCATTGGGTTTGTACAGGAAGGTAAAGCGGAGAACGCATTAAAAGCCATAAAAAAAATGCTTTCGGCAAATGCGATGGTATTACGTGATGGTCGACAAGTTTCAATTAGCGCAAAAGAGCTGGTGCCAGGTGATATAGTTTTACTGCAATCGGGTGATAAAGTACCCGCTGACTTACGCCTGTTACGCACTAAGGGTTTACAGATACAGGAATCAGTTCTCACAGGTGAGTCGTTAGCCGTAGAAAAAAATACTGACACAGTTGCACAACAGACTGTGATTGGTGATCACTTATGTATGGCTTATTCCGGCACCCTTATCACGCATGGTCAGGGAACAGGTGTTGTTGTAGCAACCGGTTCACAAACAGAAATTGGTCGTATTAGCACGCTGGTTTCCGAAGTCGATTCTGTTACCACTCCACTATTAAATCAAATGGCTCAGTTTAGTCGTTGGCTTACATTAGCGATTTTAGGTATTGCGCTTATTACTTTCGCTTTTGGTGTACTTGTTCGTGATTATGCATATACAGATATGTTTCTCGCCGCTGTAAGTCTGGCCGTTGCAGCCATACCTGAAGGCTTACCTGCTATTATGACCATTACACTGGCAATTGGTGTTCAACGTATGGCGCATCGAAATGCCATTATACGCCGCTTACCAGCTGTAGAAACATTAGGTGCAGTTACTGTAATATGCTCGGATAAAACAGGCACCCTCACCCGAAATGAAATGACTGTGCGCAGCATTGTCACAACCGAAGATCAGTTTGAACTAGCGGGCACAGGTTATGATCCCCACGGTGCAATTTCGGTATCAAATAAAAACATATCAACAGAAAATTCCCCGCTTCTTTCTGAAGCACTTAGAGCTGTAGTACTTTGCAACGATGCTTCATTAGAACAGAAAAACAACGAATGGTTTGTTCATGGTGACCCTATGGAGGGCGCCTTACTGATTGCTGGTTTGAAAGGCGAAATTGATATTGAAACTGAAACAAAACAGTATCCGCGAACAGATCTTATTCCATTTGAGTCTGAACATCGTTTTATGGCAACGCTTCACCACAGCCACTCAGGTGATGCTTTCATCTTTATTAAAGGCGCACCGGAACGTATTCTCGAATTATGCTCTCAACAGAAAACCGTTAATGGTGATCAGCCAATTAATAAAACATACTGGTCAAATCAAATAGAAAAAATGGCACACCAGGGTCAACGAGTATTAGCCATTGCACTTAAACCAGCAAACCATGAACTGATAGAACTATCTTTTGATGATGTCGACGATGGATTAATAATGCTCGGTTTATTCGGTTTGATTGATCCCCCAAGAGATGAAGCTATTAGTTCAATTAAAACCTGTAGTGATGCTGGTATTCGCGTAAAGATGATTACCGGCGACCACGGAGCAACTGCACTTGCTATTGCGCGACAGTTAAATCTGTTTAATACAAATCATGCACTGACCGGTGAAGACATTGATTTAATGAGTGAAGATGAGTTACGACAACAGGTTCAGGACATTGATGTATATGCACGTGTTAACCCCGAACACAAATTACGCCTTGTAAAACTTATGCAGGAGCTAGGCTTAATTGTTGCAATGACAGGCGACGGTGTTAACGATGCGCCAGCACTAAAACGTGCAGATGTTGGAACGGCCATGGGCTATAACGGTACGGAAGCAGCAAAAGAAGCCGCCGAAATGGTACTGGCTGATGATAATTTTGCATCCATTACGCAGGCGGTAAAAGAAGGACGCACTGTTTACGATAATCTAAAAAAAGCGATCCTTTTCATTCTTCCAACTAATGGAGGAGAAGCTCTAATTATACTTGCTGCAATTATTTTCGGTTTTCATCAATTGCCATTAACACCGGTACAGATTCTCTGGGTCAATATGGTTACTGCTGTTACTCTTGCGCTTTCACTATCTTTTGAACCACCTGAAAAAAATGTTATGTTACGCCCTCCACGGGCAGCTAGTGAGCCGATGTTAACATCCTATCTTGTATGGCGTATTCTGTTTGTTTCAGTTATTTTAATGAGCGGAACATTTGGTCTTTTTATAATAGAATTAGATCGTGGAGCAAGCATTGAATATGCACGTACAGTCGCTGTAAATACATTAGTAATGTTTGAAATATTTTACCTCTTTAATTCCCGTTATTTAAAAAATAGTATTTTCAACTGGGCAGGATTAACCGGTAACCCTTATGTTTTAATCGCAATAACAATACTACTAATTTTACAAATAGGATTTACCTACATTGGCTCAATGCAACATTTATTTGGCACAACAAACATAGATTTAAATACGTGGTTACGTATTATTATTGTTTCATCATCAGTAATGTTTCTTGTAGAATTAGAAAAGTATATAGTTCGCCGAAAAGACATTTAATAATTAATTACATTACGGCTAACTTCGATTCAAATCTGAAAGCGCCTGTTAAACTTAACACTTACAGACAATAAAAAATAAATTTAAGAAACGAAGTCAGCCTTATTATAAGTAGATTATTTAACAACAATCTCCTTTATTCCAAAATATCGATCATAACTATCGCGCAAATCAAGATAAATATAATTTGCACTTATATCTCCGTTCAAATTAATGATTGTAGTGGTATCATCAGGATATACTGTATTTTGAAATACCCAATCAGTGCCATCATACGTCCAGACAGTTAATTCACGAGCATGCTCTGCTGGAATCCATTCAATTTCGATCGTGCTCATGGTTTGCAATGTCTGCCAGCCTAACCTCATATTAATTGACTGATCATTATCCATCACACCCGAACGCCAGTATGTTGTTTCATCACCGTCATTCATATTAGCTGTACCATAACGCTGGTTACTCTGTTTCACTTCAACTAAAGCATTCAAAGCAATATTATCTGTAGATGGTGGCACTGTACTACCCAGTAGACTGGAACTGATCAGGGCTGAACCTATCTCCGGACAAGGAGCAGCAAAACAGGGATATACAGTCGCTGATTTTATAAACCCTATATTCTTTGCAAAATACAATGTCGTATAACTACCACATGAAACACCTACTGTATCTGTAAATGTCCCCGCATCTGTTATCACCTCACTGCCACGGGATACAACGGTAGTTTGACCGTTACTACAAATGCTATCTGATACATTTTGAATCGTATCTACAGCAGCATCTAAATTTACAAAATTTTGAGTCCCCGTACCTGGTGTCCATACAGTGATATCATTATCCCATCTACTGGCATGAACCCACATTTCACCCATAGAAGAAAAATTTTCATGTTTTTTCCAGTCGTAATAGGATTGAGTAATTGAATCAGACGAATCATCTGAAAAATTCCAGCTATCACCGATATCACCGGTAATATATTCATTTGCAGAAATTGAACCTGTAAAAGCCATCGATATAAAACCTGCAGCCAGCAGAGTTTGTTTTATCATTTATATTCTCCATAAAAAATTTAAGTAAGAGAATTTTTAATTACATTATGATAATTACTTAATCGTTCAGAATCTTCAGCTACTATGTTAGCAACCAGTCTAATGAAATATTATTAGCTGCGGTCACTTCCCTGTCTTTGAAAATTTTGAAGTGTATTTCATCAATCATAATCGATCAAAAACTTCTCAAAATAATTCAGCCAGAATTTTATATATACCGCACCTGATCTGAGGCCAGAAGGATATTAGAAACGAGTATTAATATTAAATTACAATACTTGATGATTAGATAATTATGATTAATAGGCATGAAGAAAACTTTATTAAAAAAACAGGTAAGAACAATATCTCCTGATTTTTCAAAAACTTATTACATAAAATAAAAATAACTACATTAATAAAACAGCAAATATATTATGCTAATTATCTATTTATATAGACAAACGGTAGCAAGTTTGAGTAGGAGATTAACTATGAAATGGACCTGTCACTTCGAATGTGACGCCATCATTAGAAACCCCTTTCGCCCCTCGTTGAGAACTAAAATATAATCGTTTGCCATCCGGTGAAAATGCCGGGCCGGTTATTTCTGAATTTTCATGTCCGACCAACTGAACTAATGGAACCAGCTTATTTGAATTAGTAATTGCTACAATCTGCAAATCACCGCCATCTTCACTCACTACCAGCTCACCATCCTGTGAAAGCGTTATATTATCGACACCTGTCAAAATTGGATTCTGATTTACACCCGCATCATAAACAACGGAAAGAGTTTCCGTCTTAGTATTATAAGACCATATACGATTATCACCTTTTGTTGCAAAAGAGACAGTACCATTATAATAAACTATACCTTCGCCACCTTTAAATTCTGTGCTCGAATCCACCTGATGACGTGTCGCAACAGTTGATGCTTCTGGATCAGGCACAGGAATCCAGTTAACTTTAAATTGCACCGAATCAACCACTGCGACTTCCAGCGTACCAGCAGATAAATTCGGATAACCGTTACTATTAATTGAATCGGGTACAAACCGATAAAAACAACCATCATATAAATCTTCTGTCATATACAGATAATTACTTTCTAAATCTACAGTAATAGCTTCATGATAAAAACGACCTAACGCGGGCCGTTTAACCGGCATCATTTGTCCGTAAGGATCACACTCCCAGATAAAACCTCTATTAATTTCTTCACAGGACAACCAGGTACCCCATGGCGTTGCTCCACCTGCACAATTTAAATTAGAGTTATCAAGTATTGAATATGCATTTATAATATTACCAGCCGCATCAAAACGAATTGAACTAACCCCACCAAGGTTACGCCCTATTTCACTATTAGATACATAGATCCAACCACCATCACTAGTTAAAAAAGTAGCCCCTCCATCTGGTGCATCATGCCATACAAAAGGTGAACCGGAATAAGGAGCTACACCTGAATTTGCTATGACCCGCGAAGTAAAACCATCAGGTAACATTAAGCCATTTTCATCAGGTGGTAATAAAACACCAACTTCATCAAGCAGACTAGTTGATGATGATGGTTTTATGATTCTGTTATTAGAGCATCCTAATAACGAGCCAATGGATAATACGGCTAATGAAGATAATGTCGAACGTAAAAAGGATCTGCGTGTATTCATAATAATAAAGTTAATAACTAATCTAATATCAGATTTTATTGACCGTAACATGGGCTGTATTATGAATCAATTGGGTCGAACTTTTCCATAAAAAAGCCCAGGTAAAATAACTGATTTACCGGGCTTCATCTAGCTAAATATTAAAAGAATTTTTTACACGATATTTTTATCTACTTCTAATGCGGGGTAATCTGTATAACCTTTTTCATCACCACCATAAAACGTAGATTGATCCGGCTCATTAAGCGATGCGCCCTGCGCAAAACGTTCGGGTAAGTCCGGATTAGCAATAAACAACTGGCCAAATGCAATCATATCCGCATGCCCCTGTGTTAATGCATCTTCTGCAGTAGCCCGGGTATAACCCATATTTGCCATATACAAACCACCGAATCGTTTCTTAAGCTCAACGTAATCAACCTTACGCTCACCGTTCAACATATCACCTTCTAATACATGAAGGTAAGCAAGGTCATGTTTACTCAACATATCAACGACCGCATTAAATGTAACCTGAGGCTGTGAGTCTCGAATATCATTAAACTGGTTTTCTGGTGACAATCGAACGCCAACTCGTTTACTTGGCCAAACTTCCTTAACCGCATTAATCACTTCTTCAAGTAAACGCATGCGATTTTCTACACTGCCTCCATAGATATCATCGCGTGTATTTGATCCATCACGTAAAAATTCATCTAACAGGTAACCATTAGCAGAGTGAACCTCTACTCCATCAAAACCAGCTTCTTTTGCATTTTTTGCTGCATCGACATAATCCGCTACCAAAGCGGGTATTTCACCCAGCTCAAGTGCTCGAGGTGTCACAAATGGCTGCATACCCTCATATGTAACCGCATCACCCTGTGGCTGAATTGCCGACGGTGCTACCGGTAACATGTTATCTGGCAACATCGATGGATGAGAAATACGACCTACATGCCATAACTGTAGAAAGATTAAACCACCTTCTTTATGAACTGCATCCGTTATCTTTTTCCAGCCCTTTATTTGCGCTTCTGAATGCACACCCGGTGTAGACGGGTAACCTAACGCGGTTTCTGAAATTTGACTGGCTTCGGTAATTAATAAACCTGCACTGGCACGCTGAGTGTAATAAAGCCTGTTCAGGTCTGTAGGCACATTTCCCTCACCCGCACGGTTACGAGTTAATGGGGCCATTACCATCCGATTTGACAGATTAAGGTCACCCATTTTCAGGGAAGTAAACAACTGAGACGTCGACATGTGATCTCCTTTAAAAAGCGTTAACAGGGGTTAGTTAATAATTCTAAACTCAGTATAACGATTTGATTGTCTTTCAATAGGCAGCAAATTAGCGTATATATGTTTCCAATTTAGAAACAGTGAGACTCTTATGGATGTTGCCAGCAAACTGATCTTATTTGCGGATGTCATAGATAGCGGCAGCTTTAGTAAAGCCGCCAGCCTTCGTGATGTTAATCGCTCCATGGTCAGCAAACAGATTGCACAGCTGGAAGAACACCTTGGAGTGAGACTTATAAACAGGACAACTCGCAGCCTGAGCCTGACCGATGCGGGGCATGCTATCTATCAACATGCCAGCAACATTCGTAATCAACTACTGGAAACCGATGCTCTGGTAGCCTCATTACGGGAAGATGTGAGTGGTGAACTACGTATATCGAGCACCACGCATTTTGGACGAAAGCATGTTATGCCCGTTATAAAAAAACTGGTTGAAGATTACCCTGAACTTAAAATTGATTTACGTCTTGAAGATAGATACGTGGATATTGTGGGTGAGCGTTTCGATGTTGCCATACGTATTACCTCTCCAGTCGACTCATCACTAATTGCACGTAAGTTAACAAACAATAAACTGGTTATGGTTGCCTCGCCTGCCTACCTTGATCAACACGGCACACCACAAAACATTGCTGACCTGGCGTGTCATCGCTTTGTTGTTTACGCTGGAGACAGTGGCGTGCTGGATAAATGGGCGTATTACGAAGGATCAGAAATTAAAAGTTATTCAGTAAATGTACATACCAAGGTAAATGATGGAACCGCCCTGTTAAAGTCTGCTGAAAATGGAATTGGTATAGGTCTGACCCTGCTATCTGATAGCCACGCACAACTCAATAATGGCACACTGGTAGAAGTTTTGGCCGATGTTAAATTCAAAGCATTCTCATCGACTTATATTATGTACCCTAGCCGTAGCCACATACCGAAAAAAACACGCCTGTTCATTGATCGCATGGTTGAATATGTAACGCAGCAGGATTTTTATATTGCTTAGTATTTTTAAAGACAACTTAATTTACAATTATTCTATTATTAATTTTATATTTTTCTGGATTTTCATTAAACAAGACAACCTCATCAATTAATTTTAGGGGAACCTCTCTTTCGCTACACTCTTTTAAGCTATCAATCTCAACCCTGCACCTTGACTCACCAGTGGTCATATCATAATTTACGAAACTAGCATGAAGTAACTGTAAATTAGATACAAAATAAATACTCGTAATATGAAAATCCTCTTCTACACTGGTACTAACAGGACCATCCAGTATTTCTATTAAACACCCATTATCATCAAATCTTAAAAAGCTAGATGAGCGATCAAACTTACCATAACCTTTTATTTCAATCTCGCCCCAGCAACTGAACTTATCCGTAGCTACCAGTGCAATATAATTAAAATCTGACGTTTTCCAGTAAGCAGCTATCTCTCCTCTTCTTAAATAACGTTTAACTTCGTAAACGATCGAGTCAATCAATTGATTTAATATTCTTTTCATATTGCTAATTTATAACTTATTTAATAAAACTAATTAATACATATACAATTAAAAAATACAAACCGATAACTATTCCACAACGAATATCATGATTAAAAAACAAAGGTTAAAGACAGCCCATCATCTATATTCAATATATAATTGTTTCACCCATTCTAACTCACCACTCCATTCATCTATGGTTGTTTGTAATGCCGCAGGCAATGGCGATGGCCAGGGTAATCCATATTTATCAGGCTGAACTAATGGCGCCAATAAAGAAGCTGCTGCCAGATCTGCACGGCTAAAAGTATCACCAGCCAAAAACTTATGTTCTGATAAATGAAGATTTAATTTATCGATTGCCAGTTTTAAATCCAGTTTTGCCTGTAATGCAGTTTCATCATTGATCCTCATGAGTTTAATCATTTTTAAACGTAATGCAGGAAAAAAGAACTTCATTAATATTTTCCCATACCAGGGCCCCTTATATGTAAAGATAGGTATCAGGAGTTTCGGATGATCAAGTAATGAATGATAAAAAAAAGTGCGTAAATTCGGCCCAACCTCCTTATCAACGAAAGCCTCCCACTCCAGAGCTTTAACTCGAGTTTCATCATCTACCGGGGTTAACCTGTGATCAGTAAATTTTTCATCTAAATAATCAATGATTTTATCAGAATGCTGAATAATATTAGCTTCATGTTTCAACACAGGTACTTCTGATCGCTTAGCTATAGACATTACCTGCTTTACATGTGGCCCGGGCAACAGGTTTTTAACCTTATATGGAATACCTTTATAGTCGAGTGCCCAACGGGCTTTTTCACAGAAATGTGAAATTGGAAACTGATATAAAATCACCATTAAGAATTCCTTTTTAAATATTTCCCTATAGTAATACACAAACTTATTAAACCAGAATTTATATAAGCTTTCTAATATCAACGATATTTCGTTGAACACTCCCGACTATTCGTAAAACACGAATTACCGTATTGCTTTAGATACTTAACATTACATATATTATCAATACTTATCAAGCACTTACATAAATATCCTTTTATGGCACAGCTAATGCTCTAGTACAGTTAACGAATTTACTCGTTATAAATTAACTTTGTAGAAAAAGGATTAAAACATGAAACTTATTTCAGCTTTTGTCGTCAGTCTGATACTACTTATACCAGCCCTGACATTTGCCGCTCCACCTAAGACTATTGATGGAGTCACCACCATTCACCTTACTGAATACAACGGTTACTTCTCAAGCCCTGAAACACTTGTAAAACTCAAACCCGGTAAATACAAATTCATTATCAAGAACAAATCTGGAAAATTGGTGGGCTTTTGGTTGCAAGATGCCAAGAGCCATAAATTTCTAGATAAATTCCCAATAGAAAAAGATGAAACACGTACGACTGATGTCGTGAATATCACTGAAAATGGTTTTCGTTATCGTTGCCCAATTAACCCTACACCATGGTATGACGTAGGTGTAGAGAAGTAATACATCAAATAATTAAATGGACCAGGGCGGATTTTTATTCACTAAGGATCCGCCCCGGAAACATTTAACTCCAGGACATTAGACCCTGCGACATTTAAAAACCTAATTCAGGAATTTGTATGAAAATTTTCCAAAGAAATAACACGGAGATTCAATTATTCAATGATAACTCACTATTTAAGAAAGTTGTATTTGCATCAGTTGGTGGATTTATTGCTATAGCAATAATTTCATTTCTTGCAAACTACTCCGGCTACCCTTTAATTATGGGTTCATTTGGTGCTTCATGTGTTTTGTTATTCGGTTATCCGGAAAGCCCTTTTTCACAACCAAAAAACGTAATCGCTGGTCATTTATTATCCACTTTTATTGGCCTTAGCTTTTTACATTTTGTTGGCCCTCAATGGTGGAGCATGGCTTTAGCTTTATCAGTTGCATTAGGCTTTATGATTGCAACTGAAACCGTTCATCCTCCTGCAGGTTCAAATCCATTAATTGTATTTTTAGCAAATGCAGACTGGTCTTTTTTAATTATGCCCAGTTTTATTGGCTCAATAGCACTACTTACCGTTGCTCTTGTTTTTATTAACATTTCATCTAAACGTAGCTATCCAAAATCATGGTTTTAGTAAAACCTACACTTTAATAAACAGGAAACCTAATGAAAATAGAAGAAGCTATAATTACGCGAAGATCAATTAAACACTTTGATCCGAAACATAAACTCAGTGAAGTTGAAATAAACAAATTACTTTCATTAGCCATACTATCACCAACGGCTTTTAACCAACAAAACTGGCGTTTTGTAATAATTGATGACACTGAATTAAGAAACACTATTCGCTCACATTCATGGGATCAGGCACAAATTACAGATGCTTCATTATTTATCGTACTTTGCGCAGATTTAAAAGCATGGGAAAAGCAACCTCAGCGTTACTGGGTTAACGCACCCGATGATGTACGTGCTTTAATGTTACCTGCCATGGATGATTATTACCGTAATAAACATCAGGTTCAGCGAGATGAAGCCATGCGCTCATGTGGTATTGCAGCCCAAACTCTCATGTTAAGCGCAAGATCAATGGGATATGATTCGTGCCCAATGGATGGCTTTGATTTTGATGAAATTGCTAAAATAATACATCTACCCGAAGATCATGTGATCACTATGTTTATTACGATAGGAAAGGAGATCAAACCCGCATGGCCAAGACCCGGCCAGTTATCACTGGAAGATATAGTATTTAAAGATAATTTTTAACTGTAATCATACAATATCCTGTAGCTGTTAAGTCATTAACTGTTATGGTTAACTTCTACAGTTTTCACACTATCGATGAGAATAGTTAAAAAATATTATCAAAATATTCGACTTAATATTCATCACATCTAATCTAAAACGCACCCGTTAGGGTGCGTAAATATTTTAATATACTAGTTAAATAATCTAAAAATATTTATTAAAGTGATTTTCAAGCTATTTATTTATACTTTTTCTATCAGTTAGTTGAATACACTGCCTACTATTAAGAACAAATAATACTGAAATAATTAAAATTGAAAAAACTACACCTGAAATGGTTAAACTATCTATAATCATAACGCTACTCCTGTAGGAAAATATAATTTATGTCATAGATAACATTGCAGCGCTTATGCCAGTTTTAAAACAAGCTATAACCAGTTGAAATACTTATTATTTATTACTTTATTGATGATTTTATACTTTACGAGAAGTCGCTATTAACGAAATACTGCATATCAATAGCAATATTTCGTGAAAAGCGGATCCATATTATTCGTGAAACACTTTTTATAAAATAGATGATTAATACTAACCATTATTCTTTTTATCACTAATTTCATCCTGAAGCTTTTCAAGTTCATCGAGTATACGAACAAATTTTATACCAAACATAGACCGCCACCTTTGGCGCTCTGTCCCCTTAATTATAACCACCAGGAGCTGTACAGAATAATTAACCGTTAAATATCCCTCTTATCAATTTCTAGCGATTTCATTCTCGATGCCAGTGTTGTAGGTTTAATCCCCAACAACTCAGCTGCACCTTCAGCACCAGATATTTTTCCTTTGGTATATCTAAGAGCTGCAATAATATTAACTTTATCCCTGGCCAATCTTTCGATTTCATTATAGGGAAGTCCTGAATCTGCTATATTTACAGTATCCTGAACCGCATCTATATGTTCATTTTTATTCTTAGGTAAATTAAAAATAAGTCGATTACCTTTACCCACAATAATGGCACGCTCAATTACATTTTGTAACTCACGGATATTTCCACCCCATGCATATGTTTGTAGTTGTTTTACATTTGCATTTGTTAACTTTGGACTTTCTCTGTTTATACGATTACAGATTAATTCAATAAAATGCTCTGCTAATAATGGTATATCATCAAGTCTGTCTCTTAACGGCACTGCCTCTACGGGAAATACATTTAATCTGAAATATAAATCTTCTCTGAAATTTCCTTTTTCAACTTCTTTTCTTAAATCTCGATTTGTTGCAGCAATAATACGTACGTCTACCGTACGGGTTGTTTCATCCCCTACCCGCTCAAACTGACCTTCCTGTAAAACCCTTAATAATTTACTTTGTAAATCTATCGGTATCTCACCAACTTCATCAAGAAATATCGTGCCACCATCTGCCAGTTCAAATCGACCTGTTCTGTTCTTGATGGCACCGGTAAATGAACCCCGCATATGACCAAAAAATTCACTTTCAAATAACTCATGAGGTATTGCAGCACAGTTAACCCTTATTAAAGGGCGATCGCTACGTTCACTTCTATCATGTATTGCTCGTGCGATTAACTCTTTACCGGTGCCTGATTCACCAATAATTAAAACATTTGCCATAGTCGGTGCAACCAGCTCTATCTGATTTAACACCTGCTTAATTGCATAACTCTGACCGACTATTTCTTTAAAGTTATGTTTAGTTCTAATCTCCTCCTGTAAATAAGTATTCTCCGCCTCCAGACGCTGCTTCATTTTTTCTACTTCTTCATAAGCCTGCTTTAATTCCTGCTCTGCCTGTTTACGTTCTGTTATGTCATTAAACACAACAACTGCACCCAACAACTTACCATCCTGCCTTATCGGAGTGCTGGTATATTCAACTGGAAAACTACTGCCGTCTTTACGCCAGAAAACTTCGTCTTCTACATGGTGAACTGAACCATCTTTAAATGCGGCATAGATGGGACAGTCTGTATTGCGATATTCCGAACCGTCAGCATGGGTATGATGTAAAAGGGCATGCATCGGTTGGCCTTTTAGCTCTTCAACCTCATAACCCAGCATGTTAGCCGCTGCAGGGTTTACGAAAGTCGTTTTTCCTTCACAACATAAACCATAAACCCCCTCACCTGCAGATTGTAAAATGAGTTGATTCTCAGTATAAATTTTTCTAATTTCATCCTGTTCACGCTTACGTTTAGTTATGTCATTAAAGACCACTACCGCACCTAACAGCTCACCGTCTTTTTTAACCGGGGTACTCGTGTATTCAACCAGAAAATGACTACCATCCTTTCGCCAGAAAATTTCATCATCAACATGATGTACCGCACCATCTTTAAAAGCCGCATGTATTGGGCAATCACAAGCATGAAAAGTAGAACCATCTGGTTTTGTATGATGCAACATGTCATGGCTTTTTTTACCCGTTAACTCCTCAATGCTCCAACCAGTCATTTCTGCTGCTGCTGGATTGGCAAATATTGTGACACCATTACAATCTATACCGAAGATTCCTTCTCCTGCAGCCTCAAGAATAAGATCCCCCATTGCGTTAACCGACGTAAAACTATTTTTACATACTTTAGGCTGTTCACTTTGAGCCATGATCATACATCCATTATTTCGTGATTTAGTAACTTAACATATAACGGAATAACGTAACAAGATCAACGACTATTCGTCAGTTACGATATATCGTGAAATATTTAATAGATGTTACAGGGAGATTTTTATTTATATTTCAACAAGATAGGGGAATTATTCGTATTGGCACATAGTCTGCAATTCCTTAATCAAAATTTAAATACTTATTTAAGAAAATAAAAGCTTTGATTGAGGACTTAATATGAAAACATTCACACGATACTATTTCAGGTTTTTCGTATTGTTATTACTTACGGCTATTGCACAGGACAAAGCCTATGCATACAAAGCTGAACCTGAAGAATACTGGCAAGGTACTTTAGGGCCTTTAACTATTCGCTCCCTGTCCCCAGCCCAGTCTTTACGTCTTTCACCTATTCCCCGCTCACCCTACGGTTTGCCAGATGGCCAGACTGAATTGCAGTTTAATATTGCGGCTGCAAGTGTTTACAGCAGTCAGGAAGGTTTATTTATTCTGGATTATCATTTTACGGATACTCGCTTTGCAATTAATCAGGGGTTTGCGAATAACTGGTCTGCTGAGTTTTCAATAAATGAACGTCGCATACTCAACGCTCACCTTGACCAGTTAACGCTTGAATTTCATGACCTGTTTGGCATTGATCAAAATGGTCGTGACGAGACAGTAAAAGATGGCACCCATATTCAAATACCTGAATATGGAATTGATCTGGGAAACGAAGTTCGTGGTCAAACCTCACAAACAATTGGCATCAGCGTGCAAAAAGTTCTAGCCGATAAAAGCATCGGATGGCCTGCCATTGCTGTGAATTTTAATATGAGTTACGAAATGTTACACGACGGTTTAATTGAACATGGTGCTTTTGATTATGGTGTGCAATTCAGTATTGCTCAGAAAAAAAGTAACGGTTATGCATACGGCAACCTTTCATATACTGAATTTGGTTCAGATGATGTTTTAGGCTTACCCCTGAAAGATCATCAATTCAGTGGCATGTTCGGATATGAGTTCAATATGGACCATGACGAAGCTTTCATATTGCAGTATTTATTCAGTGAAGGCGTGGTTGATGGTATGGGTGAACTATCAGAATTCAGCCATGAAATTCATATTGGATATAAATGGAGAACTGAATCCTACCTTTTTGAAGCAGGTCTTGTTGAAAATATTGTTAACTTTGAAAATAGCCCGGATGTTGCATTCACATTTGGTGTTACTTACAAACTCTAACATTCGGAGAAAATAATGAAACCCAGATCAGAAACCACATTGAGCAATAACAAGCCCAGTAAGGAGTATGTAAACTTACATAAAAAATCTGCGACTCAAAGAGAAGTAGAACTAACAATCCAAAATGATATTTTAAATAATAAGTTATTGTTGGCAAGCAAAATGGAAAATATGGGTTTATTATCAGCTGGAATTTCACATGACTTTAACAATATTTTACACCTGATTATTGGTTTTTCAGAAATCGCAATACATAAAACATCCCGCGATGATCCTGCTTATAACTATCTATTAAAGATACTCAAAAATGCCGAGTTAGGAAAACATCTTACGGAAAAGATACTGAGCTATAATCGACAACATAACAAACTTGAATCTGAGTCAGTCTTGCTACATCATTCTGTATCAGAAGCGATAGAACTTGTTAAAATAGGCGTATCTAAAAAAATCACTATTGTACAAAACCTTCAGAACACGGGAAAAATACTGGCTGATCAGGCAGGAATTTTTCAAATTGTGATGAACTTGTGCCTTAATGCTATTCATGCAATGAAAGTTCGAGGCGGTTTACTCAGTATTGATCTAAATCTTAAAAATCACGATGGAAAGATATGGCACCTGCTGGAAATAAAAGATACCGGACATGGCATGAAAGAATCAACAATGAAAAATATATTTGACCCTCTATTTACAACTAAACCTGAAACTGAGGGAACCGGGTTAGGCCTGCCAACTGTGTATAACATTATCAGTCAATATCAAGGTATAATTACAGTTACTTCTGATTTTGGTTCGGGCAGTTGCTTTTCAGTTTTACTCCCAATCGATAATTATTAAGGCCTTTCATAAACGACTACTATTAATACATATGAAATTAAATTCTGACCTAACCCTTAGAGCAAACCTTAATATCAATAACCTGAAATGGGAAAACTCACCTTCCGCGGGTGTACAACGCCTACGACTTGAAGCTGATGATGAAAAACCGCCCGTAGAAAGAGTTACAACCATAGTTAGTTTTGCTCCACAAAGCTCTTTCAGTGGTCACGTACACGGTGGTGGTGAAGAGTTTTTAGTATTAAATGGCACATTTTCAGATCAGCATGCTGATTACCCTGAAGGCTATTATGTACGCAACCCTAAAGGCACAGGCCATGCTCCTCATAGTGATGAAGGTTGTAGAATTCTGGTTAAACTCTGGCAAATGCATCCGGATGATCAAAATCAACTAGCCATTAATACTCGTAATGAAAATCTCTGGAAAAAAAATAGGGCATCTGGTGAAATATTGCCGCTTTTCAATGCAGACTATGAATCAGTATGTATGATGCGTTGGCCTGCCGGATTGAAACTAAGTAACCTCAGTTTCGATGCGGGTGTAGAGTATTTTGTACTACACGGCCGTTTTTATGATGATGAAGGTAACTACACCAAGGGTAGCTGGTTACGTCTACCGGCAGGCTCCAGACAAAATATTACCGTAACAGAAGATTGTTTATTATTACGCAAAACCGGTCATCTACTCGAGCCTGTATCTTATGAGTGAACATCATAGTGTAATTATTATTGGCGCAGGTTTAAGTGGCTTATATAGCGCCTGGCAATTACAACAGAAACAACAGGATGTCATTTTACTGGAAGCACGTAATCGCGCGGGTGGAAGAATATTCTCAGCCGATTATAAAAACAGTAGATTTGATATGGGCCCGGCCTGGGTATGGCCACACTTACAGCCTCGCTTAAACCAGTTAATGAAGAATCTTGATCTGGACACATTTAAACAACATACAAGCGGTGCGATGTTATATGAAAAAAATCCAGATGAAATTGAACATTACACTGGTCAGTCTTCACATAGTGAATCATATCGAATAGCCGGTGCTAGCCAGCAATTAATTGAAACATTGCAAAATAAGCTACCCGAATCAGGCATTCATTTAAATACACTTGTGCAGTCTATTAATAAAGATGACATGAGCATTTATACCATACGTGATGGTAAAAAATTCCAATACACGGCTAATAAAATTATTCTTGCACTACCACCGAGATTAATACAACAGAACATAGATTTCACACCTGCCATTCCAGAAGAAATTTCAAACATCTGGAAAAGCATACCGACCTGGATGTCTGGGCATTGTAAAATTATGTTTATTTATGAAAAACCCTTCTGGCGAGATAACAACTTATCAGGCGAAGTTTTCAGCCATTACGGCCCATTGTCAGAAATTTATGATGGTAGCCCTTCAAGTGAAGAATATTACGCCCTCACCGCTTTTGTGGGTTTAAATGCTCATCAGCGTAAACAGGTTGATAAAGAACGCTTAATTGAATCATGCATGAAGCAATTACAACGTCTGTTCGGCGATGAGAGCCAGAACACCTGCGATATACAGTTAAAGGACTGGAGTCTGGACGAAAACACTACCGCTGAAATAGATTTAACTTCACCCATGCAACACCCGCAATATCCTGAAGATGCACCTAGACATTTCTGGGGTGGGAAAGTAATACTGACGGGCACTGAATTTGCTCGTGAGCATGGGGGTTATCTTGAAGGAGCCATTGAAAGTGCTGATGAAGCTATTTCTAACTATTAAAATTAATGAATCGATATATCAACAATCAAATACTCTTAAGCATATTTAAGATTCCACTATATTACGTTATTCAATTACGATAACTCGTTGTTAACGATTTATCGTTGCGAATTTCATTAAATATCACCTCTTACTCATCTAACTTTGCATCCTATAATTTAAACACATACCGTATTTAGCTATACCTCACCCTTAACCTGATTATTTTACAATCTATCACTATTATTTCATTACCCAACGAGCGATAAATAACATAATTCTCACACTTTACTTTTTTTTGTAATATCTGGCATGGCTTATGCGATCAAATTATTAATACACCAGGAGATTATCATGAGCCAGAAACAAAAAAGCTATTTAAGCAATCTGAATCGTATAATTATTTTCATGCTTACCCTGTCGGGTCTTTTAATGGATGGGTTTCAAACTTCTGATATTCCCTGCACTTTTGCAGTGATCTTCTGGTTATGGTTACCATTATGTACAGAAATCGAATCTAAATTTATTAATCGATTTACTACTCATCCATATAATTAAATTAAAAAGAAAATCTTAAAGACAGTTTAATTATTCTTTCTGAATAGTTTATTAGTAATGAATCTTTTACGAAATCACGTTTCTAACTCACGATAAATCGTTTTTCACGACTATTCGTATATATCAATACCGTATAAAAATACAACTTACTTATAAATATCAATGAGTTAAATAAAACATACAGACTGGCATAGCAAATGCAATATCACCTTCAACGAATAATCGTTAACAACTAAACCAAGAGGGTTTACACATGAAAGCTGCAATAATTATTTTATCAGATCCAAAATCAGGTTCAGAAGAAGCTTTAGGTCGTTTTTTTAATGCATTAGCAACCGCATACGATCATAAAGAAAATGGTGATGAGGTAACAATATTATTCCAGGGTGCAGGTACTCGCTGGGCTGGTGAAATGAATAATGAAGAGCATCCTGTATATGATCTTTATAAAGCTGTTGAAGATAAAGTTGCCGGTGTATCCTGTGGTTGTGCCGATGTATTTGGTGCATCTGAAGAAGCTGTAAAAAGTGGATTTGATTTAGTTAAGGACAATGCCGTTCCTGGCACATCCGGTTTACCCAGTTTGAGAAATTTACGTAATGATGGTTTTGAAATTATGATTTTCTAAATCCACATTATAAGTACTATCAAAATGACAGGGAGTTAGCCCTGTCATTTTGATTTATTAAACATCTAAAATTATAATAATCTCCACAGGAGTTCAATATGTCACAGACTGGCCCATTCCATGAAGGTGAACTTGCTGTTCAAACTAAATTAGGTGTATCTGACATCGCCCGATCTAACGGTACAGTTATTACTAACCGAATACCTGGTGCAGCATTAAATTTCATATCACAACAATCTATGGTTATACTCGGCAGCACCGACATAAACTCCCGAATCTGGACATCAGCAATATTTGGTAGCAGCGGTTTTATAGAAGCACTGGATGCTGAGACAGTTAGAATAAATTTTAGCGATACTTCTATATCAATAACAGATCCTTTCTGGTCAAACATTCAGTCTAACGCACAACTCGGTATGATCGTCATTGAACTTGGCTCACGCCGACGTTTACGTATTAATGGCCAAATCGAAAAAATATCAGAACAGATTTATCATATTAATATTGATCAGGCATATCCAAACTGTCCTCAGTATATTCAACGTAGACATATAATGCATGCTAGAAAAAATAACGATCTTAACAAAGTTTCTGATTTGAATGGCTGCAGCCTTAATTTAAACCAAATTAATATTATTGAAAATGCAGATACCTTTTTTGTTTCCAGTGCGCACCCGGATCATGGTAATGATGTATCTCATCGGGGAGGTAAACCCGGCTTCATTCAGATAATAAATAATTCACAATTACGCATACCCGATTACCCGGGTAACAGTATGTTTAATACGTTAGGCAATTTTGACGTTAATCCTAATGCAGGTCTCGTGTTTATTGATTTTATAAACAAAAAAATCCTTCAGTTAACGGGGCAGGCGAAAGTTCTGTGGCATATAGAAGATACCGATATAGAAACAGCAGGCACGCTACGTTACTGGCAGTTTGATATAGAATCATGGAGAGAAAGTACTATCGACTTTGATATTGAATGGGAATACCTGGATGCATCGCCCCATAACCCTGAAATCACTTCGAATCAGACAATAGAAAACAAGACGCTGAATTTAACCGTAGATAAAATCATTCAGCAGTCTGATCGAGTTAAATCATTCATATTAACATCAGACGATAAACTACCTGAATTTAAAGCCGGGGCACACCTGGAAATCACACTTAATAACGATCAGAACCTTATTAGACACTACTCTATTCTATCCAACCCAGATAATCTAAATCATTATGAAATAGCCGTGCTGGAACAGGCTGAAAGTCGTGGCGGTTCACACGCTATGCATCACTTAGTTAAGCAAGGCGATATTTTAAATTGCTCAATTCCTAAAAATGAATTTCCCGTATACACTAATGCTGAACACACAATATTAATAGCCGGTGGTATCGGTATCACCCCTATTCTATCGATGTTAGAGTCACTCGAATCACAAAATAAATCATATGAATTTCATTATACTGTCAAAACATTATCTGATTTTATCTATATTGATAGAATAAAAGCCATTGCTGGAAACAGGTGTTCTTTTTATACATCGGCTAAAAAAAACTCACGACTTAATCTGGATATATTACTAACCAAACCCGATAAAGGCACGCATGTTTATGTTTGTGGTCCAGTTCGTTTGATTAATGCAATTCGAGAAGTTTCAGAAATAAATAACTGGAACAAAGCAAACGTTCACTTTGAAAATTTTGGAGTTAATTCTATTAAAAGCAATTCACAAATAGAAATAAAATTAGCCAAAAGCGAGATTACATTAACGGTTCCAGCTGATATATCGATACTTGATTATTTGCTCAACAACAAGATAAATGTACCCCATCAATGCAAAAGAGGTGAATGTGGATTATGCGTAACAAGTGTATTAGAAGGCACACCTGATCATAGAGATATATACCTTGAAAAAGAACAAAGAAAATCTTCCATGTGCCTTTGTGTATCAAGGGCGAAAGGCAATAAAATCACACTGGATCTGTAATAACATAATACATTTGATACTAATCAATTCTTAATTTTTTAACTTAAGCATAATTAAGTATGTATTAGTGTTTTTACCCATATGCTACTTGCTAAAAAGGGTTAAAAGATGAAACGTTTAAGCATCAATCCAGTTTTATTTTTCCTTCTAGTTCTGATGTCAGAAACATCATGGAGTGATGAGCGAACAAGGGATTCTCTATCATCATATCGAAGTATTGTTGGAATTTCTGTTAATGCTATAGATTTTGATGTTTATAATAAAGATAGCACCAGTTCAAATGGTACATTGTCAGAAGACTTTTCATACTCGCCCTTTATTTCTATTGAAAGCCCTTATAAATTCTTTGGAGACTCTAATTGGGGTGGCTTAATGGAATACAGTCTTTCGAGTTTCAATTTAAAGCAACAACTCATAGATAATGAACTTTCCGATCTCGGAACTTCAGTGAAAGGGTACTATACTTTTGTAACACCTACCCTGTTTTATTCATTCAATGGAGTAAGCTCCTATAACAACAATCAAATGTTAATTGCAGGACTGGGAGTAGGATTCGGTTATTTAAATGCATCCGGGGAAGTAATCTTTACCGAAACCACACAGGAACTACACAATATTGATATAAATGGAACGGCCTTAGCTATATCCTTATTTTTAGATTATCGTACAGGTGATTTTGTAACACGCATATCTGGTGGCCTTACAAGCCATACAAAAGATAACTATGATTATGATGCTTTTGGATTTACATGGAGTTTTGGTTATGTTTTTGGATTATAAAATTAAATACTCCTGACACTCTCAGGGCAATGATGCTTCAAGCTTAAAACACCATTGTTATTAACTTTTATCAAGAAATAAATAAGGAACAGATGATACAAATTTTAATTAATATCGATTACTAATTAATACATTATATAATCACTATTTGTTAGTATCTGCTTTTTTAACCCTGATTTTATTACCCGCAATTTCCTGATTATTCAGGCTTTTAATTGCCGCTTTAGCATCGCCTGCTTTAGGCATTTCTACAAAGCCAAAACCTTTTGATACGCCTGATGCTTTGTCCATTACTATAACGCAGGACTGTACATCACCAAATGGTTCAAACAGGTTCTTTATCTCCAGCTCTGTTGTTGTGCGAGCAAGATTACGTATTAATAATTTCATTGTGAACCTTTTAAAGTTGTTTATTTTATTAGCTTAGTAGGCCGCGGTTATTTGATAATATTTTTTGTCCAGCCCCATTTGAACCTCAATATCATCATCAACTCTTGAGGAAATTAATGCTTTACCAAGTGGCGCGGACGGGGTAACGATTGTTATTTCTTTATGGTTAAATCTAAATTTAAGGCCTCCGGCTACCGGGCTTAAAAAGACAAATTGCTCAGTTCCCTCTTCATCCTCAATACTCACCAGTGTACCAATGACTATAGAACTATCAGGCAAATACTCAACGATCTTTAACTTACTGAACGTAATTAAATCAGCCTCACACTCTGCAACACGTTTAGATTGACCATGAGCCAGATATGATGCTTCGAGACCTAATGTATCGTATTTATTTTCTGCCTCGTTTTCTTCATCGGTAGCCGTATCATAAGCTCTTTGAGCCGCAGCAGCTGCCACCTGATGGACATTTTCTAATTCTTGCAATATCTGCTTAATCAACAGGGATTTGTTCATACAACTTAAACCTGTTTAACTAACTTGCACCTGTTGTGCATTAAACTCTACAACCTGTCCTTTTCTAATTTTGCATCGTTTACGTAACTCAATCTGGTCATCAACCTTAACCTGACCTTCTGAAATAAGGATTTTTGCCCTGCCTCCACTTTCACATAAACCGGTAATTTTGAGCAGGTTATTTAACTCAATATACTCACGGCCCTCAAGTTCAAACAGTTCCATTATTTTTCCTGCTTATAATAATCTTTTGCCCGGTACTTTTTCTGCATACCCTGTAAAAAATTACGTAACATCTGATCTTTGCAGACTCGATGATTCTTATGACCTTTCTTACGGAATAAGGCACTTAACTCATGCTTGCTGATTGGAAATTCAGCTAATTCCATTAACTCAAGAATACCCTCATCCTTAAGATTGAGCGCTATCTTTAATTTTTTCAGAATAATATTATTCGTGAGGTGTTTTTCAAGCTGGGGCTGTGCACCCTCTTTTTTCCCTCGCTTGTCATCGATCAGGTTATTCAGAAAAATAGCCAGCTGAATATCTTTACATTCCTGAAAGGCAGGGTCATCGTCTTTCTTTAACCAGTCACTCATTTGCTCACGGGTAACAGGTTCATCTTCAAGACTCAATAATGTCATCATTTTTGAGTCATCGAAATCAAAGGTATAACGGATTCGGCGTAATATATCGTTGTTTGTCACATGAATTTCCTGATTTAGTAGGGCTATTGTCACAGAACAGGCTAAATTAGTGAAGGATAATATCAAATAAGATCTGATTCAGCCTGTATAAGCCTTAATAATGTATTGATATAAGATGCTCAAAGACTATATCATTTACATTACTAAAATATAAACAGATTCCATACGAATCAGGCCTTCATTTAATGAAAAAGATAGATAACAATAAACTGGATAAAGTAGTTGCTCAGGCACGTAAGGACGCTGAAACACGGGGGCACGGGTACCGGGAAAAAGCCTTAAAAATGTACCCTCACATATGTGGCCGCTGCTGTCGTGAATTTGACAGGGCCAACCTGCATGAATTAACCGTACACCATATTAATCATGATCATGACGACAACCCTGCCGATGGCAGTAACTGGGAGTTACTATGCCTGTATTGTCACGATAATGAACATCAGCGTTATGAAGAACAACTTGCGGAACATGGCATTGTAATGGGTACAAATGAGCAAAAAGAAGCCACTAATAACCCCTTTGCTGATTTAAAAGGTCTACTTAATAAGTAATTATTTTTTAAAATTTATAATATAAACCCACTGTAATCAAACGGCCAGGTTGTGGGGCTTCAGGAAGAGTCGTGAAAGTTGTAAAGTGTGTTGCATGACTATGCTTTTTATCAAATAAATTATAGATATCTGAAACAATATTCAAATTTTTAGTCAATACGACTTCAGCATGCAGGTCTGTTACAAAATAACTATCCGTTTGTAACCGCTTCGTTGGTTCAGCTGGGTCTGCCTGATTATTATTTGAATCATCTACCCAATATATCTGGGGTGTTAATGTATATTTATTTCTATAAATAAAACTTGCCCCCCCTTTTATTTTATATTCTGAGATTAATGGCAAATTAGTTTTAACTGAATTTTCTTCTAGTCGTCCATTAACAAAAGAAATATTAAGCCAGCTTTCAATATGTAAAGAATTAAAACTGCTTATATTTTCCAGACTTAAATCAGCACCATAAATATCCAGTTCTCCTGAATTTTTATTACTATTTGTAAAACCTATTTCAGCGCCGGGAATAAATTGCTGTGGAACAGGGTCAGCACTCAGCCTGACGACACTATCTATACGTGTGTAATAAGGTGCAAATTTAATATGAGTATTATGCTCAAACCAGTGTTCATATGTAAATTCAAGTGTTTGAAGTTCTTCGGGTTGTAACTCAGGGTTTGGTGCCTGAAAAAAGAAACTTTCCCATAAACCAGTCGTGCTATTAAAACCGGAAAAATCGCCAAAGTTTATAAATGCATTTTCAGATGAGGGCGCTAAATATGCCTGCCCATAGAGCAATTTAACAAGATTCTTATCGTTCGGTTTATAAATTGCGGAAACACGTGGATTAGTACTACTTCCATGAAAGCTATCATTATCATAGCGTATTCCGGTTACCAGCCGCCATTGATCATTTATTATCCAGTTATCCTGTAAATACACTCCTACATTTTCATGATTATTCTCAAATAAAACCAGAGGCAGTGTTGTGCCCGGGTAATTAAAGTTTTGCTGATTAACTGATAATGACGTATTGTAAGGCGTGGGTAGATCTGCACCTACAGGAATAGTATTAATATCATCATATACCGCACCAAACGAAATCTTATGATCTTCGTTCAGGTTATATATAAAGTCCTGATTAAATGAAATCCGTTCCGTTAATTCATATTTATATAATGGTACAAAATCTGTAAACAGGTTATTAAAGTTTGTCCCATTACCCAGTTCAAACGACATTAATGTCAATAAACTTGTACTGTGAAGTTTATCAGTTATATCGGCCTGAAAACTCCCATATAAATTAGCTATTGTAGTTTCTCCTATACTCGATGTATCAAAAGCATCAACATCAGATCTGGGGGCGTAATAGTTAGATGCTTCCATCTGAGAAAAATTAAAACCAAAATCCCAATGATTCTTTATTTTTATTTTTGCAAAAAACGAATTCTCTTTTGTCTGAGAAAAGTCGAAAGGATTGCCTGTAGGTGAAACATCACCTGCAGGATAATACTCCGGAAAATCCTCTGCGAACTCAAATTCATTAGACTGATATCCCTGCCCACCCAAACTCAGATGTACACCATTATCCATTTTTTTACTGAAATGAAAGTAACCCTGTTTATACCCGTCTTCACCAGTTGAAATCTGTGTTTCTACTAATTCTTCTTCCATTGTTATGATATTTATCACACCCATAAATGCATCGGCACCATAACTTACAGAAGATGGCCCCATTAAAATCTCAACCTGTTTTGCATAATAAACCGGGAAATTAAAAGACATGTTAATTGCTTCTCCTCCAGCAGATGAAAGACGAACTCCATCCTGAAGCAGTAGGAATTTATTGTTTCCTGCATGACCACGCATTGTTACTGTTGTTGGGGAGTTTAATAAAGAGTAGTTTTGAATATCTACACCAGGCAGTGATTTTAATATATCACCGATATTTCTATAACCGCGTTTTAAAATTTGTTCACGGCTAATAACATACATATTTGCGGGGCTGTCTTTAAGATTTTCGACGTACTTTGACGTAGTGGTAACTTCAACATTTAAAAGGTCGTCAAGAGACATGGATAAATATTCATCAAATTCATCCGCCTGTAACGATGAAACGACCAGTAATGACAATAACAGTAACCTGCTCACATCGCCCTCATTCTGACAATTATTGAGAATTCAGCCTTACCATTGTATCGATATAAGTTTAGTATATTAACTATAAAATCAATAAGTTAACCAAACTCAACGACAATACTCATAGTACGATTATAGTCCATAACAACCATTATTGATTATAGAATTCTAATTAGAGTTAACGAGTGATCTATTTGCAGACAAAGCGATTATAAAAAGTATGCCGTAGCATAAGCATACTTCCAGTCCGCCATACTTAGCCAGTTATTTAGCTTGCATGAAATAAGGGAAGAAGAAAATGACACTTTTATTTAATAACTATGAATAAAGAATAACAGTATTATTCAGCGCTATAATTTTTGTAAGCAGAAATATACCGGATAATTACTTTACAAGTTCAAAATTATTTTTTTCAAACTCATTGCCATTAACAATGATTGAAACCTGATGAAGCCCTTCATGAAACTTTCGTGTTGTAATTAATTTAAAGGACTGTTTTCGATTGATTAGTGTTATCGAATTATTCTCATATAGTTTTTCACTAATTTTATATACTTTTTTAGAAAGAGTACCGTTCGCTTTCTGATAATAAAGCCCATATTCCAGTCTTAATTTTGTATCTTTATTATTGTTATTTGATAATTGAAAAGTGAATTCCAATACACCTCCAATTTTAACTACAGGTGAAATAATTTCAAATTCATCTATATCAATATTTTTGGTAGAGCCAAATCCAAATACCTTCATTACTTCTGGTTCACCCTGTTTCAGAAGTGTTCTACTGCCATGTTTAATGACCCAGTCAGTATTTTCAGTTTTACCCTGCCATTTTTTAATCAGAGAAATAACAACTTCCGGATTGTCCTTTGCAATATCATTCAGGTTATTTGCAACACTTTTTCTTACGTATGCAGAATCATCGTTTTTCAGGTTTTCTAAAACAGGTAAAACAGAAGACGGGTTTTCTTTTAACAAGGGTAAAGCCATTGCCCATGGCAAGCGCGGGCGACAGCCTTCAGTGGAAAAACGCCTGACATCATGATTTTCATGTTTTGACCAGGCTAACATTTGCTTCATCATCTTATTAGGATATTCAATAATAAAGGGCCGTACTGCAAACTCACAACTGGTAAATTGAGTGATTTTTTCGAATGCATTTACTGATACTTTATAATTCTGTAAACCATATTGCTCTATAAAATCTGGTAGAAACATATACTCCAGGGCTAAAGTACACTGGTTCTCTTTAAGATGGTTTATTAATTCAAGTATTTTGTCTACAGCCTGATTATAATTATCGGGAAGATAATTTTTTAACACCGTAGAGATATGCCGCATACGCTGTTTTAACTCTCTATTATCCCACTCATCGTCATATATCTCTTTCAGAAAAGCGCTCGAATCAAAATCTGGTATGACCCGCCTTAATACATCAGTAAAACCATCGAAAAAACGCTGGTTATAAATATTTTTAAATGGTTCCGCCATTAATCTGATCCTAATTTTAAATTTTATACTATTTTTTATTTTTACTTATTTATCATTAAGTTAACAACAACTAAGCACATTATAAAATTTTAATATTCTATACAAAACACATTAAAAATCTTCAATTAATGCTATTCTACACTTATGTACAGAACGTTAATCCTAACATTATTATTGCTCCCACTGCCCCTAACAGCAGAGTCTTATCTGTTTTCTGGTGGCTCCAGAAATGTTGCTATGACTATCGCTTCAGAAGTACTGATCAAAGCATACTCAAATGCTGGAATAGATATAGAACCTGTTTTTCTTAATCTTGAAGAATCACTTCAGCAATCAAATGCCGGAATAACAGATGGCGAACTTGCACGAATTGAAAAAATATCAGATATCTATCAAAATCTGATGCAGGTACCTGTCTCTATCGTTTCAGTTGAGGCGGTAGCATTCAGTAAAAAACCATCATTATTAATAGATAAATGGGAAGACTTACGTGATCATAAAGTCGTTATTATCAAAGGTGCAAAATTCATAGAAACAGCAACTGAACATCTCCCTGTACAAAAAGCGTTAAGTGCTCAGGGAGCATTTGATCGCCTGAATAAAGGCCTGGTAGATATTGTCGTTTTACCTAAACTGGCTGGCTGGAGTATTATTCATAGGAAAAAATACAAAAACATCAGAATGGTGAGTGCTTCATTAAAAAAAATGAAGTTGTATCACTTTGTACATAAGAAAAACCGTCATTTAATTCCTGTCATCACTCCACATCTAAAAGAGATGGAGAAAACCGGTGAAATTTCATACATTCGTAATACTCAATTACGACGACTGTCTAAAACCTTTTAAATACTTACAATAGCTTAACTATCTGTTTATTATAGCCAGTTGACGGTCATGAACTCTCGCCATTGTAATTAAACCTGTAATCGCACCAAGTAGCGCCATCGCCATATCTGACTGTGTATCCCAGATATAACCCTGCGTTCCCAGAAAGGCTTCTGCATTCTCCCCTGTTGCCAGAGCAACCCACCACTCCAGTAGCTCATAAAAAGCGCTAAAAGCCAGACAAAACGAAACGATAAAGACAAACTGCCATACTTTACCTGCCACCACCTGTTTTCTGATAATTATTTCTCTTGTTATTAATGCAGGAATAAAACCCTGAGCAAAATGCCCTACCTTGTCGTAGTTGTTTCTCGATGAACCTGTCAACTCACTCAGATAATCAAATAACGGGACTTCAGCATAGGTGTAATGCCCCCCAACCATCAAGATAATGCAATGAATCAGTATTAATAAATAAACCAGAGGCGTTAATCTAAACGTTTGATACGTCGCCAGCAGAATAATTGCGCCAGTAACAGCAGGAAAAACTTCCAGACCCCAGGTGAACTGATCTTTAGGTGATATACCGGACCAGAGTAAAGTAGAACAGAACATAAATGCCCAGAGATATTTCCAGAGATACTTAATAACCTGTTCCTCATTTTAAATTATATTTATAATCCACTCTATACAATATTTTCTCACACTAAAAGCATCATCCTTACACACCCGCAATTAGAAACCATTTGGTTAACTTTAGCTCAATAATGAATAGCTAACCATATGGTCTCTAACTGAGGATGTGTCCAGCTGACTTTATGTTTTGTATGTGCTGGTATATTGATATAACTACCTTCTTTCAGACTGACTTCTCTATTTTCAAAAGCAATAATTGCCTCACCTTTTATAACCACCACCCATTCATTCAGATCCTGATCATACCAGCCTGTTTCTGGCGATATATGACCTTTTGATACAATCCGTTCAACCTTGATATTCTCACTGCTTAATAAAACTTCTATAAGCTCTTTATCGAGACTGTCCGGAACCTCTGAAAACAGGTTGTTTTCATCTGTTTTTTTTATCATAAACTAGCTCCCCAGCGATATTGCCAGAAAACACCTATCGAATCGTAATCAGTACCTGTACGTGTACTCAGCCCCGCACTCATCAATATTTTAATAGAATTGTATTTATTAACAGGTATGGCTGCTGTAAAGCCTGTGCGTGAATTATTCTGCAAATCATTACTTACAACACCATCGACTCTGGTTTCTCCGCCGGTAAAATATGTCACTCCGTAGGATAGCCATATTTTATTCTTGAACGTGTATGTCAGATGTCCCTGCATTGAATATACCGGTTCCTGATGACGCGTTTTACTGGTATCAAACTCATTATTTTTCGTATAAAACGTTGTTGCAAGTGAGCCTTCCAGAATCCAGCGATTTATCGCTTTCGATACACCTAATTCAGGTTTAATTGACCAACGGTTTGTTCCAATATTAATGAGTTTATCCTTATCATAATGCCCCAATGGTGGAGTTACTTTTATTGTAAAACCGGCAATCGTATCCTGTTTATATGTTCTAAACTCCTTTAAATTCAGAGCAGGTGCACCATAAAAATTAAGACTAAAGTATAGTGCCGGATCGGCCAGGCCTTTAGTATCTCGTATACGAAACTCTCCATCTACCAGACCCTGCGCATATAAAGTCGCATAAGGTAATACGATACCGGCTTTGGCTGACATTCCCGCTACATCAAGTGTTCGTAAATAACCTGTTACGCTTACATTTGTCCGTGAACTTGCATCTGTAACAGGTAGTGCAGGATCAAATAAAAGACCACCTTCTGAATGCTGGAAACCTATAACAGCAAAATTTAAACCTGTCGGAGCACTTGAATACGCTCTGGGCTCAAGTTCCTGCGCTACTATAGTTGGCTGATTAAGCAGATAAATTATAAAAACAAGAATACTCTTGCGTATTTTTTTATTCATACCTGTTTACTGCGTTCTCTAATGTAAGGGTTACCACAATATATAACTTTTTCAGTAAAATTTAACTTTAACAGTCGTTTTAAACTGTTCACCTCTCATGAATCTTTACATATTTTATCATTAAGACTTATCACGATAACATTTGCATCACCTGATACATGATATTTTGTCATTTCGTATAGTTTCATGATGGTATGTAGTAACAAGGATAATAAAAAATACAGCTTATTAATTTCATAAATCACACCTGAACAATATAATCTAATCAGATTAGCATCAGAAAATGCTGTTATAGCGAGCTATCACAATATCTTTACCATTTATAAGAATAAATTTCAGGCATAAAAAAAGGGGCTAAAAAGCCCCTTTTTTTATATTCTGCTAATAATTACTTCTTCTTAGCAGCACGCTTTTTACGACGTTTCTTTGTTTTCTTTTTAGCAGATTTAGCTGCAGCAGGAGCAGCAGCTGCGCCGCCCATACCTTTAACTAGTGCATCAGCACGTTTAGTTGTTTCTTTAGCATCAGCTGAAACAGCTTTAGCTTGTGCTTTTACTTCTGCTAGTTTTGCTTTTAATGCTACTAATGGATTTGCTTTCTTAGCAACTTTTTTCTTAGCTTTTCTTTTCTTTGCGGCCATTTTAAACACCAGGGTTGTTAATAAAATTGGGTCTCATATTCTCTAATTAAAAAGCATACGATTGAATGTATTGTAGCTAGTTTTTTAACTTTATCAAATAACATTTAAATAACTTACAATTCTTTGAATATTTCAGCTTCAGAATGAGCTAAAAGTAAGGCATTTTTCTCCGTTTTTTTCAAACCATTTACAACCAGCGCGTATGAATGATCAATCATCTTTTTAATTTCATTTTTCGGGATACTTTCATCTAAAATTACAGTATTCCAGTGTAATTTATTCATATGATAACCGGGTATCACCGCTTCAAATACATCACGTAATGCTGCGGCTCTATAGGGTTCACATTTTAAATTCATATTAGCAACACCATCTCTTTTAGATAATGTTGCATACATCTTACTTTTAACCTTAAACACTGCTACATCAGGCCCAAACGGAAAATCTTTCCTCGATTCAGGTTTACTCAACAGATATTTTTCAGCTGTTTTATATTTCATATTTCGTCTCTATTCAGACTTTTTTATGCCTATTTTTATATTAATTTTACCTGACAATCACAGCTATACAGGTTTAATCAAAGTACTCCGCATCTTTTCTTACTTCATTAGATAATTTCTGTAATTTATCTGCCATTTTTTCTAAGTGTTCGACTAATGCGGTATCAATACCCGCCTCTATTAACAGTGTTAGCTCATCATAATGTTCTACAGATAAAGAATCTCCTGTCTGTTGAACTAAATCACGGAAACGATCTGTAATTTTTTGTGCATGTTCTGTTTTATGCATGACTATTTAGCCTTTTCTGTTGTGGTTTCATCTTCAACCTCTGGTGCTTTCTTATTGTCTTTTCGAGTCCTGATTTTGGCTTTCTCTGGAACCGGTTTTTCACTCTCTGCTTTCATTTCATCGGTTAAATCTGTAACAATAGGTGGCTTTTCTAACCTGTGCTCTCCTGCTTCATAAATTGTTTCAGCTGACCCTACAATTAAAGAGTTTGGAGAGTTGGCAATATTGACATTCTTATTTGGGTAATCAAGATCGTTTAGAAGGAAACGCATGGCATTAATACGCGCGCGTTTCTTGCAATCTGATTTAACAACTGTCCATGGCGCATCTGCTGTGTCCGTATAGAAAAACATAGCTTCTTTGGCTTCTGTATAATCTTCCCACTTATCCAGAGATGCCAGATCAATCGGGCTTAATTTCCATTGTTTTAACGGATCTCGTCTGCGCCCCTGAAAACGTCGAAACTGTTCATTACGGCTCACTGAAAACCATAATTTATATAACTTAATTCCACTGCGAACTAACATTCGCTCTAACTCTGGCGCCTGGCGCATAAACTCGAGATATTCACCCGGTTTACAAAAACCCATCACTCGCTCAACACCCGCCCGGTTATACCAGGATCTATCTAACATCACTATTTCACCTGCACTGGGCATATGCTGTAAATATCGCTGAAAATACCACTGCCCCTGCTCAAATTCAGTTGGCTTTTCCAGTGCAACAACACGAGCTCCACGAGGGTTCATATGCTCCATCATACGTTTTATTGTGCCTCCCTTACCTGCTGCATCTCGCCCTTCAAACAAAATCAAAATTTTCTGTCCGGTTTCTTTCACCCAGCCCTGCATTTTTAACAGCTCTATCTGTAATTCCTTCTTTAACGATTCATACTCATCTCGTTTCATCTTTGATGTATATGGGTAGTTAGCATCTGGAAATATCTTGCCTTTACCTAACTTTTTAGCTGATTCGGTTAGTGTCTGATCTTCCCTGTCTGCAGATATTTTTGGCATGCTGAAATTGGCATCATTTGTCATCTATTTTCCCCATATAAGAATATTAATTCATCTTCAAATTATAGACCTTCTATATCGTATTTTTGCATTTGTGAACATTCCCTTGATTTGTAGCAACTTCTTGCTAAAACACGATTTTAAGCTCAAAATTATATTGTCAAAGATCAATAAGAAAAGCCCTTTTCAGACTTAAACTTAACGTGTGTAAATGAGGAAAATGCCATGAGTAAAAAATCACCTGATTCGTTTCCTACTGAAGGTATGAGCGAGGCTTACGAAAAACTGCTAAAGCTAAGCATGAAGGAATTCAAGCTTATTGAGGGTAAAACCGGCCCGTTATTGCATAAATTAATTGATAAAAGCAGTGAAGCTTTATCTGAGCTGGATGAACTTACAAAAGAAGAATCTGAAAAGATCTCAAAGTACCTTAAGCGAGATCTTAAAGAAGCTGCTAATTATATGTCTGAAGGTAACAATGACTTTAAAAAATGGCTTGCCATTGATACTGATATTATTGAAACCTATCTTTTTGATCTTTTCAAACAAGCCGCCGACCAGACGACTATTGAACTGGCACAGCTTAAGGCTGATGCAGAAAATGCACGATATCATACAGGTGAAATTACCGGACCTGGTGTTCTCGTTTGTGATGTATGTGGTGAAAACCTGCATTTTCATAAAGCAGGCCATATTCCTCCGTGTGCTAAATGCAAAGGAACCTATTTTCATCGGATGATTTGCAGGTGAATAGATTAAGGATTTTGCTACAGAGATACCGGGAATACAGAGAAAAAGATATATAAATTATAAACAGGTCGAGTTGAAGCTCAACCTGAAAAGTTCTGTGTCTCGGTGGCAATAAGCGTTTAATTCTCAACTCATAATACGCGGCCAGCGATCATGCACCGCATCTTCCATTATCGGCGTGATAGTCACCACATAAATTCGTCTCTCATTTCCATTATGTGCGATCAAGCCCTGTATCCATTGCCCTTTGGGTAACTCAAACCAGTGACTATTCGATTCCATGTCTTTTTCCATAAACCGGGAGACGATTATTTTCACGGGTTTAGGGAACCACTTATCCCATACACCCTGTTTAATCGAATCATGGCGTGCCCAGCCCCCCATGGGTAATTGCCCCAGTTGTTGCTTACGCCGCCCCCAGGGTAAATAATCAATTCCGGCATTTTTTAAACGCACAGGTAAATACGCCTGCGGATTAGGAAAATAAACCCGCTTTTTTTCACCCTGATAAATATATTCAACACCACCACACATAATTTACATCTTAAATTTTATATTTATTACTTACTAAACAAGAGTATCTTTCAGATTAATTAACTGATAAAAGTCCCCCCTGCTATGGTCCATCTCCCTCGGGGATGGACCTCGCTTTTTGAGCTCCGTCCCCTGTTATGGTGCCATCAAGAGTTTTACAAAGTAGGCTAACTACACTGTCAGCTATTGGTGGTCTCAATCAGAGGACAGAGCGCCAAAAAACAGCGGTCTGTCCCCGAGGGAAACGTGTCGTAACAGCGGCATCTATTTCCTCATATCGACTGTCTATGTCCACTGGGCTTCCATGAAGGCGCTATCACATTCGGCATTTCTGATTTATTAATTAAGCGTCCCGGGCCGAGTGTACACTCACCATAACGGTTATTAATTTCATCCATCACGCCATCTACTTTAGCTTGTTTTTCAGTTGTTTCAGGCTCATAAAACAAATCCATCTGAGCATTTTCCTGCTGCGGATTTAATGCGGTTATCTGTACCTGATATACCGGTTGGTTACTCCAGTATTCATTAAGCACAAACTGACACAGACGAATAAGCAACTGGGTATCACTTGTTAAATAAGGTGATTTCACTTTTCGGCCTACCCAGTTATTACTGGCATGTAAACCAATAAAAAACTCTGATGCTTGCAAATGATGACGCCTCAAACGAGCAGTCACCCTTACTGCCATATGAATTAAATACGTTAATAATATATCTTTATTGACTGTATTGGGTGGTAATACCTTGCCATGTCCGATTGATTTAGGATCAGCGACATCCGGATGTAATGGCTCCGGGTCTTCTCCCTGTGCCATGTACCAGATACGCCGCCCCGGGTTACCAAAACGCTGCGCTAGTTCACCTATTGGTAAGTGCTGCATGTCACCACAAACGAATACACCTCGTTCAGCCAGAAAACGGCCAACGCCTCTGGCAACACCACACAATTCTGTCACCGCTACATCTGCCAACTGCTGACGCGCTTCCCAGGGTGGAATAACAGTAAAACCATCTGGTTTATTTAATTTGGCTGCATATTTTGCTGTGGTTTTATCTCCACTGATGCCAATAGAACAGAGCAGGCCCGAGGCTTCATATACAGCCTGTTTTAATAAATACCCGATACGTCCGGGTGAACCGTGTAGTTTCTGACAGCAAGTCATATCAATAAAAGCTTCATCAACGGAAAATATTTCCATATCAGGACAGATACGACTAATTGCCTGCATAATTTTCCCCGATGTCTGTGCGTAAACATGGGGACGAGATGGTCGTTGAATTAAATCGGCATATAACTTACGCCCCTCTTTCAGACGCATACCGGTTTTAATACCGTATGCTCTTGCTTCATATGAACAGGTAATAATACATGTTCCTTTATTACCATTAGTAACGGCAACAGGACGTCCGCGTAATTCAGGAAAATCACGTGCTTCAACTGCAGCAAAAAAACAGTTCATATCAATAAGCGCAATGGCTCGTTGCCAGTGAATAGGACAAACTTTGTTAAAGTCCTGCATGATAAAACCTTTAACGGTATTAAGTGATTATGCATACGCTTGTCATATTCGGGGAAAGGTCGCTGTTTTTTTGCGCCCTGCCCCCTGTTATGATTCCACAGACACGATTCGGAGTCAGTTCTCTACACTGTTAGCTTGATCGGAATTACCACAGGGGACAGAGCTTAAAAAGCAAGGTCTGTCCCCGAGTATGACAAGCGTACGTGATGAAATATTTTTAAATTAATAAGTACGAAGTGTCCCTACTAACACACCCTGTATTTGCACTCTATCTGCCGGATAAGTCATTGGCTCCATACTTGAGTTTGCAGGAATCAGTTTAATACGCCCATGTGATAACGGACGATAAATTTTTAAGGTCACTTCATAATTATCAATCAATGCCACTATGACCGAATTCTTAGAGGCCGTACTGCACGATTCAATCACAACCGTATCACCATCCAGAATACCCAGTTCAACCATCGACTCACCATCGACTTTAAGCGCATAACGGTTATCACCACCAAACATCTGATTTAGATTGATACCATCATGACCCGCTATTGCTTCAATTGGCTGACCCGCCGCTATTCGCCCTAACAGAGGAATCGACATGCCCTGCTCCATTTCATCATTCGGCAGACGCAGACCTCGATGAGAACCTTCTTCATTAAGCAGATAACCCATTTCCAATAACGCTTTCACATAACGGTGTGCCGTGCCCTGAGACTGTATACCGATGCCTTCGGCTATTTCAGGGTATGTTGGGGCATGGCCATTTCTCAAAATATAAGCCTGTATAAAATCAAGGGTGCGCTGTTGGCTATGGGTAAGCATAATATTCTCTAAACATTCTCATTAGAGAAAGAATAGAGAATGTTTGAAAAAATATCAAGTAATGATTTTAACTACTTCAGAAAAGACCTTTAGCCAGAACAGCTATCGGTAAAAACACCGCAATTACATAACATGCAATTACGGTGTTTTTTATTTACTTAGCCGGTATTGCGTCAACCCGATAACCTGCATGACAGGCAACACAGTTTTGCATCAAAACAGAAAGCTGCTTTAAACTGGTAGCCGGATCACCAAACTGCTCAGCATCCATTGCCAGCTGATCAAACTTGGCATGCGTATCAAAACCCAGCTTTTTAAATTCCAGTGGCAACTTCTTCATCAGTGAACCGGGCACAGCTTCCTGCGCGGCTCGACCAACCACTCTAGCCGCTTTTGCAATCGCTTCAGCATCATCTTCTGTTGCCGCCTGAACAATTTTCTGCGCCGCATCAAGAAACATTCGCATTTCTGTTAAAACCAGATCTCTTTCACCCTCTTCCAGCATTAATGACTGCCTGCCATCACTTGACTCAAGTGTTTCACCAGAAATAATAAATTTATATGCCATGGCACCAACAATAAGAAGCGCCCCCAACAATAATGCCCAACATAATTTACACATAATTTTCCTCATATATATTTAACAATTAAATTTCTGATAAATGCTTATGCACTTATCAGATAAAAAATAATAAGCGCCGTAACAAACCAGAGAATTGAAGCGATTACTTTAAGTTTTTTCTGTAACATGAATCATCCTGATTTATCTAAATAATTTTTAACAACAATTACCGTCTTTCACACCTGCTTTTTTTAAGATACTGGATAAAGGGCAAAAATTTGTTATTCCACTTTGCGCCAGATTGAGACCAACAAAAGCGGCCAGACCAATCCAGTAAGGATGAACAAAGTGTGATAATGCAATACTAACCAGTATCATTATACCAGCAACCAGGTGTACAATTTTATCTACAGTCATATTTTATTTCTCCAAAATTACATTTTATAAGATACTTGAAAATTAATTATATTCTGTTCCAGCTCAATAACATTTCCTGATCCACTACTAGATGTCATTTCATTATTAAATGCATGCAGATAAGAAATTGAACCTTCAACGCGTTTACCTAACTTATGAGTAGCACCAATAGACAGGTGTTTTTCTGTAATTGCCAGCGAACCTATATTGTTATCAACATCTTCTTCACCTATAGGTGATTCACCATAATTAAACCCGGCGCGTAATGTCGTTTTTTCATTAATCTGTTTTTGTACACCCAGCGCAAAAACAACCTGATCATCCCAGCCAAAATTCATAATTCCAGGGCCTGCAGGTGTATCAAAAGCGACTTTATCTAAAACATCTGAGAAACCAATATATTTTATATCTGCCTCAATCAGCAAACCATCACCCGGTTGATAAGCTAAACCCACGCTCAATGTTTCCGGTGCATCCATTGTCATCGAATACGAACCCGTTGTTGCGTTCCAGTCAAATGATCCCATAGACTGTTTACTAACGTAAGATGCTCCAAGCTGCATGGCATCACTTAACTTGTAAATCAGACCCAGTGAAAGACCAAAACCATAAGCCTGATTTTGAGGTAGGTGCATTTGTGAATTATCTAATGCCAGACTCTGGTAATCGATATTTAAAGCCGCACCTAATGCCAGATTGTCATTCATCTGATATGAAAAACCAGGAGCAATTTTATAGAACTGTTTGGTTGTAACCACGTTTTGATTACCTGGAGCACCTGGCATAATATCGGCAAAATCCACCCCCATACCAGACAAACCCGCCATACCCATACCGAAAGTTAACTTATCATCTATTTTTAAAGCAAAAGCACCGGATGGTATTAAGTATAAATTTGAGTCACTATCTGTGCCATTTGCTTTGCGCGGTGGATTAAGAAAACCAAATCCCATATCAAAACGAACATCTTCAATATTTAATAACGAAAGCCCTGCAGGATTGGTTAATACGGTACCACTATCCTGAGGCGCAGCGACTACTGCCCCGGCCATACCCCACTGGGTTGCAGTAGTACCTAACATCTGGTCACCATTAGTTGCATATACTGCAGAAGCTGAGCTAACAAGAGCTGTAAATACAGCTACTCCGGTCAAATTTTTATTCATCATTACTATCCTCATTTAATTATATTTTTTGAATTACTTTATTTACCAACTTAAGTGCATAATTATTGATTGAGCTGGATTTCATGTTTTTTCTTCCGTTTTAGTATCAGGTAGTTGTATGCTACCTTTGCTTAAAAATGCATTGTTAAAGCATGCAGAAAACATGTTTCCCTGTTATTTCTAAAACTAAATAAAATGTAACAAATTGTTACAAGAGCCCGATTAATGAGTAATTCTGACGTTAAACTGGAAAAAATACTGATAGTGGATGACGATAAGGCATTACGTGACCTGCTTAAGCGTTATCTATCTGAAAATGGTTACACAATACAGGCAGTAAAAAATGGAAGCGAAATGTTTCAACAGCTGGAGAAATCGGCACCTGACCTGATCATTCTTGATCTTATGCTACCAGGTGATGACGGCCTGACACTTGCAAAGAAAATTCGCAGTAACAAAAATATTCCCATTATTATTCTATCTGCACGGGGTGATGAAGTAGATCGCATTGTAGGGTTAGAAGTTGGCGCTGACGATTATTTATCCAAGCCTTTTAATCCCAGAGAATTACTAGCGCGTATTCGCTCTGTTTTAAGGCGCAGTAACACTGGTAAGGATAAACCAGCACCAGATACTAATGGAAAGAAATTTGATCATTACCGCATGCTCAGCCAAAGTCGGCAATTATTTCTCAATGATGAAGAAGTGATATTAACAAGCGGTGAATTTACCTTATTAGAAGTCTTTGTTAACAACCCGAATCGATTACTAAACCGTGATTTATTACTACAGTTACTTAAAGGTTATGAACATCAGCCCTTTGATCGTAGCATTGATGTACGCATAACACGACTGCGCAGAAAGATAGAAGCCGACCCTACAAAACCTGTTTACATACGTACAGTATGGGGTAAGGGTTACCTGTTCACACCTAACCCCGAAGAACACTAATTTATAATGTTACCAAAAACCCTGTTTGCCAGAACATTAGCAATGATTGCAACTGTCGCAGTTGCCTATTTATTATTTGCATTTAGTATTATTGGCTATTTCATGTTAGTACCCGTGGGTAAACAATCTGCAAATGATCTTGCTGCATTAATGGTTTTCAGTGCAAATAGATGGTCAGAAATATCCATGGAAGAACGAATTGAATTTGAACACCATTTATTTGAAAAATATAAACTAAATATTGCCGGAAGCCAGCAACTAAGATCTGTAAACTTTAAACCTCTACCTTATTATTATTTTCTTGAATCTTCACTTGAGTCATTAACGGGGCAGGAAGTACATCTTAAAATTTCAAAAGATGATAACGATATTGACTGGTACTGGGCTAATTTCAGAGTTAATAAACAGGATATACGTATAGGTTTTTCCAGCTCTCATATAAATGCTCAACCACCATTAGTTTTGATATTATTACTTTCTGTAGGTGGTTTGGCAATATTAGTTACTGCGGCTGTAATCGTTCGTCACTTAACTACTCCTCTAGAGTGTTTATCACAAAATGCATTACGTATAGGTAGTGGTGAACAACCTGAACTGGTTCCGGAAACCGGAGCTGAAGAGATGGCAACTCTGGCAAAAAGCTTTAATAAAATGGCCGTACAGGTAAAGGAGTTATTAAGTAATCGCACGACACTATTGGCGGGCATATCTCATGATCTACGAACCCCCCTTGCACGTATTCAACTGGCACTTGAAATGTTACCTGCGAATGCCGACCCTGTTCTGGTGGATGGTATACGAGGCGATGTAGAACAGATGAACTGTCTGATTGGACAGTTTCTTGAATTAAGCAAAACGCTTGAAAAAGGCGAGCAACAGAATATTGACATAGTCGAGACACTCGATGACCTGGTTAATTGCGCAAGACGTGGTGGCGCAGAGATACAATGGAAAATCGCTGAGCCCTGCACTCTGATAAATAACCCCATGGCGATAAGACGCATCATTGTTAATCTATTAGAAAATGCCGTACGTTATGGAGAAGAACATCCGGTTAATATTAACTATTCATTAAAAGATAACTTCGCAATTATAAAAATAAAAGATAGAGGCCCGGGTATTCCAGCGGATGAAATTGAAGCCGTATTCAGGCCTTTTTACCGACTTGAACAATCACGGAATTTAGAAACCGGCGGTACCGGCCTCGGCCTCAGTATTGCATTGCAACTTGCTGAAATTAATAACATTAAAATAAAATTATATGGAAGAAAAAATGGTGGTACTGTGGCAGAAATTGCCATTCCATTAAAACGCTTAATTTGAAATTCCCCTGTCTATCGTCTATGTTTAATAATCTAGTAAAATACACCAATAATATGATCATAAGGAAAAGACATGAGTGATGAAATCATTAAAAATCTTGGTCCACTGGCTACCCTTGCCGGCACATGGGAAGGCGATAAAGGCATTGATATTTCCAGAATCAAAAGTAAGGAAACAGAGACAAAATATCGTGAAAGGGTTATCTTTGCCCCTCTTGGTCCAGTAAATAACGGTCCGCAGCAGTTATATGGTCTGCGTTACTCAATGACTGCCTGGCGCCTGGGAGAGGAAGACGCCTTTCATGAAGAAGTTGGTTACTGGTTATGGGATGCTGGCAACAAACAGGTTTTACGTTGTTTTATGGTGCCGCGTGGCGTATTAATTAATGCAGGTGGCGATGCAGAAGAAAATAGCAAAAGTTTTCATCTGGAAGCTAAAGTTGGCTCTGAAACCTATGGCATATTATCCAATAAGTATTTAGATGAAACCTATAAAACTAAAGAATATGTACTGGATGTAGAGATTCATGATGAAGGTAGTTTTAGTTATAAAGAAGATACCCGTTTATGGATTCCCATCAATGAAGCTATATTTCACCACACAGATCAAAATACCTTACAAAAAATATAATGTACCTCGGCATAATGTATCCCATACTCTTAATCGGTATGGGGTACATTGAGTTCACACTTAACAACAATAGCAATGAGCAGCGGCCAATACTGCCAGGATAAACAGGATCTTATCTTTCATGAAGATTTACTGTAATAGCAATAATTCACCTGCACAATCAAAAGACCTTCACTCATATATCAGTAATTATTAACTGCATATTACTCCAGAAGAACATATGCTCTTGTTATTCATATAGATAACCAGAATGTATTTTCTTTTATCTGAAAAGGTAATCTATATTTCAATGCTTTAAAAAATAATTCAATGCATATACCAACTCAGAATTAAGCTAAATATAAGGCAATCACCACCCTATACTCATATTATTAATACTGGAAATTTCCATATATTGAACTAGTCTTATTTTATATGTAGAGAGTATGTATATGGAAATGACTAAGACCCCCGGCTTTCTAAAAGAATTTGCAGTCCCTTTCACCATCAAAAATCTGAGTCTGATAGTAATTTTTTCCCTTTTATTCTTCTTAATGGGTGTATCAGGCCTGCAACTTCAATCAGCACAAACAGGTGTATCATCTATCTGGCCAGCATCTGGTCTGACTTTCGCCTGTCTATTAATATTTGGTTTCAGGTTATGGCCAGGTGTTTTAGCTGGCATGCTGTTATTAGGTTTTTATACCGGTTTACCATTCCAGGTTGCGATAATTTCAGGTATAGCGGCAATATTAGAAACGGTTATACCACTTAGTATCGCCAGAAAATTTGGTTTTACCGGACGACTTGATTCTCTTCATGAAGCGCTTATTTTCGCAACAATAGTAACTCTGGGGCCCATAATAAGTGCTCTCATTGGCTCAACATCAATGTATTTCTTCAGTGAAGCAGCAACCCTGCCTTCACTGTCTGTGATGATGTTATGGTGGTTAGGCAACAGTATCGGTATTTTATTATTTGGTGGGATGATATTAAGCATCTGTACAGGTGTATCTAATGGACTTTTCTTCAATCATTTCTGGGAAAAAATATCTCTTATACTAGCTGCTCTGCTGATTTGCACTCTTGCTTTTTTACAGTCCAGCGGTATCGAATCGACTCTTTTTATTAAATTCATCATTCCATTAACAATGATCGGTGCCATACGTTTTGGCTCTTTTGGGGCGTTTTCTTCACCTCTAATTGCCACCATTGTACTGCTTTCTATATCCAGCAACTTACCCGATAACTTATTTGAACATGCACCGTTTGGATACCTTTACCTGATTCTTGTTGAGTTATGGTTTGTCAGCATTTCAGGGTTAATAATGGCGGGTGCCTTTCATGATCGTTCATCCCAGTCACAAATGAAATGGCTTGCCCATCATGACACATTGACTCAACTTGCTAATCGTAATGTACTGGAACAGGAAACAATTCATGCACTTCAGGGTATGCGCCGTATGGATCAGGGTTTATGCCTGTTGTTTATCGATCTTGATCAGTTAAAATCAGTTAATGATCAACTTGGCCATAAAGAAGGTGATAGACTGTTAGTCTCAACAGCAAAATTATTAGTCAAGCAGGTACGTAGTCGCGACATTGTGGCACGCTGGGGTGGTGATGAATTTATCATTTTATTACGTAACTGTGACCTTGTAGAAGCTCAGCACATTGCTGAAAAAATAATAATAAGTGTTCATGAACTGTCTTCATTATTTAAAGGGAAAAAATTTAAAATTTCGATGAGTATAGGTGTTACTAATGCTTTAAAAGACGACTCCCATGAGAGTCTTATAGAGCGTGCAGATAAAGCCTGTTATACCGCTAAAAACACGGGGAAAGATAAGGTTATTGTAATTTAACAGCTATATAACTTTAGCAATTTAAATTATATTTAAAAATAACGAGCTTTAAACATAATCATGCATCCTTTAAATATCAAATATATTATTATTTTAATTATATTCACACTAATTTCTTCACCAGTATATGCAAATTATAATTCTCAGCAATTAAACATACTGGTTATACACTCTTATCATCAGGAATACCCATGGACACTGTCACAGTATGAAGCATTTAAAAATCAACTTACCAGCGGTTTACCTGAATACAATATAAATTACTCAACAGAATATCTCGATACAAAACACATTTCACCTTCTGAAAATTATAAAAATAATTTTTTACTTTACCTTAGCTCAAAATACAAACATAACATACCCGATCTGGTTTATGTCACTGACGACAATGCACTGAAATTTATATATTTAGATAATCACGACTTACCCTGGACTATACCTATCGTATTTTCAGGCATAAACAACACCAAGTTCGACACATCAGATACAAAAAGACCTGTTGCCGGTATATTTGAATACAAAGATATTAAGTCATCAATTAGTCTGGCAAAAACAATCAGTACAAACACATCAAATATCACCTTCCTCGGTGATGGCGGCACAACTGACAAAGCCATAAGAAGAATAATAGAAAGTGGAGAATACAGTTCTGACGATTACAATATAAGTCAATTGAACGATACAAGTCTGGACACATTACTTAACAGGTTAAACACTATGGAGCCCGGGGTTGTCATCTTAACAACCATTGGAGGCATTCACGACCGTAATAACAACCTCCTCAGTCTGAAAAAAACAATTAATGCATTAACGAGCACTGGCCGTAAAATCATAGTAATGGAAGACGCCTATTTATTCCCGGGAATACTGGGCGGATATATTACAAGCGGAAAAAGTCAGGGAAAATCTGCGGCGAAAATTGCACAGAGGATATTAAGAGGTGAGTTAACTGAAAATATAAAAACAAACAAACAGAATAATAGTGAATTCATATTAAGCTGGCCGGAAATCAATAATTTCGAACTAAATCTGGACCAGGATTTACTTAAAACGGCAACCATCATCAATCGCCCCCCTCCTTTTCTTGAACAGCACCCTGAGATCCTTCAGTGGTTACTGTTATCAATTACTCTATTACTGATTACCCTGACCGGAGTAACATATAATGTGCGAAGAAAAAGTCATTTATTAAAGGCACAATACAGGGACAATTGCACTGGTCTGGAAAATCGAATCAAGCTAATACGCGACATAAATCACTCAATCGACCCCAATCTTTGCATTATTGATATTAAAAACTTTAAATCCATTAACAATATTTATGGAATGAAAATAGGTGATAATTTATTAGCCAGCTTCGGACTTAAAGTAAGCGAAAACCTGTCAAAAAACTATAAACTTTATCGGGTTGGAGGAAATCAGTTCGGCATCCTGAATCGAAACCTGATATCACCCGATAAATTTGATAGTTATATAGTTGAGTTATTAAAAGACATTCAAAACAACAGTTACAATATAAAAAATCTTGAAATTTGCCTGACAATAACTGCTGGCATTAGTAAAAATGAACGCGAGTTATTAATACCCAGAGCAGAGCAGGCGTTACAAAAGGCCAAAGAATTAAATAAAGACCTGTTTATTATTGATCGTATTGAAGATGAAACCGAGCATTACCAGAAAAATCTTCTATGGGCTCAAAAACTGAACAACGCTTTATCAACTGACCATATCGTCCCCTACTTTCAACCCATAATACATAACAAGACAGGAAAAAAAGATAAGTTTGAAGCCCTCGTTAGACTAATAGATGATAATAACAAAGCTATAACGCCCTATTACTTTCTAGAAGCTGCAAAATATACACGCCAATACACCGCATTAACCATGCAAATGATTGAGAAATCATTTCAGATGATAAAGAACCGGGATATAACTATCTCAATAAATTTTACCGTTGACGATATTAGAGACAAGGAAACAATCGACTTCTTTAAATCAAAAGTAAACCAGTACAATGTTGGCAACAATGTCATTCTTGAGTTAACAGAAAGCGAAGGCATAGAAAATTATTCTGAAATTGCGGATTTTATATTCGAGATAAAAAAACTTGGCTGCAAAATAGCCATCGATGACTTTGGTACAGGTTATTCAAACTTCACACATTTAATTCATCTGAATGTAGATTATCTGAAGATAGATGGTTCAATTATTCAAAATATAACCAGTGATAAAAATGCAGAAATTGTCGCTAAAACGCTGGTAGAATTTTCGAATCAACTCGGCATTGAGACCATAGCTGAATTTGTAGACTCTCAGGAAGTAATGGATAAAGTGATAGAAATTGGAATTGATTATTCTCAGGGATATTTCCTCGGAAAACCAGAAAAAACCCTTTCTCTTTAAAAATAAAATTAAAGTACTGGATAACTACATTAAATCCAGTCCTGCGACTTAAGGTACTTTTCATATAACTCAGCCTCTGCACTACCCGCTTCCGGCTGCCAGTTATAACGCCAGCGAACATTCGGTGGCATCGACATTAAAATAGACTCGGTACGACCACCCGATTGCAGGCCAAACAATGTACCCCGATCATAAACCAGATTAAATTCTACATAACGACCTCGGCGATATAGCTGAAAATCACGCTCGCGTTCGCCATATTCCATATCTTTACGTTTTTGTACAATGGGTCGATAAGCCTTAATATAACTATCACCAACACTTTGCATAAAAGCAAAACTTTTCTCAAAACCCCATTCATTTAAATCATCAAAAAACAGACCGCCCACACCCCGTGGTTCATCTCTATGTTTTAAATAAAAATATTCATCACACCATTTTTTATATTTAGGAAAGACTTCTTCACCAAATGAATCACAAGCGTCTTTAGAAGTTTGATGCCAATGTTTAACATCTTCTTCATTGCCATAATACGGCGTTAAATCAAAACCGCCACCAAACCACCATACCGGATTTTCACCTTCTTTTTCAGCTACAAAGAAACGCACATTGGCATGTGATGTAGGAATGTAAGGATTTTTAGGATGTATAACTAATGAGACACCCATCGCCTGAAATGACCTGCCAGCCAACTCGGGGCGATGCGCTGTTGCAGATGCGGGTAACTTACCACCAAACACATGAGAAAAATTAATGCCTGCACTTTCAAAAACATCACCATCAGCCATAACACAACTTTTTCCGCCACCGCCCTGCTCACGCTGCCATTCATCTACTTCAAAAGATTTTCCACCATCTTCTTCTGCGAGTGCAGTACAGATATTTTTCTGTAGTTGTAACAGGTAGGTTTTAACGGCTTCAATATCAGGGGGAGTATTTGTTGCGCTCACGTGAGAGGCTCCTATGCTATTTTATTATTATGTAACTCTGAAGGATTGTTCACGAACTAAAATTCGTCCTCCACAGAAGATTTTTTAATCTTTGTTTACAACGGCCTTTAGAGGTTTTACAAGATCATCAAAATCTTTGGGTAATACATATTGTATAACTTCTTTTTCTGTTTCGCTAAGCGCTATATCTACGCCTTTATTCGGGTATAACCAGTGCACTGCATCACTTTCAGTATCCTGAATTTTTTCAGCTGGCTGACCAAAGCGTTTTTCAATTAACTCAGCATCCAGGTGAATAGCCGGTAAATAGGTAATTGATGCAATGGCTGATTGACGTACAAGCTCTGCATCCTCATCCAGAAGAGTAACCTGACGTATACCACTATCTAAAGTAGCAATACGCGCACCACGATTGTATATCGCCTGAATTTCATCTGCAGGAAGATCAAATGATATAACCATTTTAGATTTAAGACCGGCTATTTTAAGCTGACTGAAAAAAGCTTCAATCACTGCATCAGATTCAGAAGATGAAAACAGGGTTATTTTTGCTCTTTCTTTATATAACTGTTCTGCATCGTTCAATGTAGATTGACCAATAACTAAATTAAACACACGGGTATGCCCCGATTCCATATTTTCTATTTGCCACGGAAAACCGGTAGAACTCACTTCTCTTTCACTAAGAGAGGACAGGTATATACCCAGAACCAGAGCCACAACAGTAAAACCCAGTACACTTAAGAAAGCATGTTTGCTCATATTATATATTTACTCTGGTTTTATATTTATTCTGAAATAGGCGTCGGTGCATTTTCAGGAAAACGTTCACTTACCCAGTCAGGCAACATCGCATTTTTTGCCTGATGTAATGATTCTGACTCAAAGATAATCAAACCCAGTACGCTCACCATTACAGGTAAAAACGTAGCGCCACCAAATGCCCAGTGCTGGGGTTTCATATCACCACCGGCAATCATATAAATAATACCTAATAAGCTCCCTACAACTGTCAGCATGAGAAGGAAGAAACGACTGCGACGTGCTGCAATTTGCCAATGACCATTCACATACCAGCTAGCCCGTGTTTTAGCTCTCTGAGCACCCCAGAAAAGATATACCAGGCTGACTACTGAGAAAATAGGAATAACCACGATCAGGTGAGTCAATGAACTCGCACTCATAACCGCAACAAAAACAAGTACGTGATTGAAAATCAGGTTCGTTAAAAATACCTCATGAGGAACACGGGCTTTTTTGATGTCTTCAGGTGAAATATCAAACTTCATGAATGGTTAACCGGTTAAGTAAAAGTCGGGGTGAATTATAACATTAATAAATGCTTAAATACCCTCTGGTTATGTGTCAAATAGCCGCAGATAATTGACTTTGCTCAACTCGGCGATGTTTTCTACACTGTTTCCCCGCACTTCTGCCAGACACTCAGCCACATGCCCTACCCAGCCGGGATGATTCTGTTTACCCCGATGCGGCACAGGTGCCAGATAAGGTGAGTCAGTTTCAATTAGAAAACGATCATCGGGTACCTGCCGGGCCACTTCACGAAGTGCTTCAGCATTTTTAAACGTGACTATACCTGAGAATGAGATATACATGCCCATATCAAGCGCCTGACGCGCCATATCCCAGCTTTCTGTAAAGCAGTGTAATACGCCACCACATGTCTCTACATTCCCTTCTTTAAGGATATCCAGCGTATCTTTCTGTGCATCCCGGGTATGGATAATCACGGGTTTTTTCAGTTCATTTGCCGCCTGCATATGCACCTGAAAGCTGGATAATTGCTGCTCACGGGTATCTTTAGAGTAATAGTAATCCAGCCCGGTTTCACCAATTGCGACGACTTTAGGGTCTGAACCCAGCTCAATCAATTGCTGAAGTTTGACGGTATCATCCTGTGTATCACAGGGATGTACGCCAACCGAGATATCAATATTATCGCGATCCTGCACCAGCGCTTTCATAGACGGGTATTCATCCAGACTAATCGATACACACAGCATACGCTCAACCTGAGCTTGCTGGATAACATCCATTAATTCTGAGAAATTATTATTAAAATCTTTTAGATCGATTCGATCTAGATGGCAGTGGGAATCATAGAACATGAAAAAAGTCTTAAGTCGTAAGTCATAAGTCGTAAGCCCTAAATATGCAGCGCCTACGGCGCACCGCTTTGACTTCTGGCTTAGGACTTCTGACTTAAGACTATGTTTACATAGTGTGTGTAGTGCGATCTGACTTCAGAGCACCAGCAAGGTAGGTTTCAATTTTAGTTCTGGTCTGGCCATTATCCTGTGGCCCGAACTGCACACCGATACCGGTTGATTTATTACCCTGTGCACCTGTGGGTGTAATCCAGACTATTTTGCCCGCCACCGGCAAACGTTCTTTATCGTCCATCAGGGTCAACAGCATAAAGACCTCTTCACCAAGACCATATGATTTATTGGTAGGAATAAAGAGCCCACCATTCGAAACAAAAGGCATATAAGCAGCGTATAACGCTGCTTTATCTTTAATAGTTAATGAGAGTATACCCTGTCTTGGAGCGCCGCCTGCTGCCATAAATCAAACCCGTTTTAGTGTTTTATACCATGATAATAGCAAATCTTCCCACAACAGTTGTGAATTCAGTGGAATTGATTGCAATTGTTTGTTTTTAACTAACTGATCCAGGTAATCATAAAGCCCCTGCAGACTGGATCGAGTCACCAGTTGTTTTAATTCTGTCTGCTGCTCTGTGTGTATTAAAGTTGCAGAATCACCGCATTGATGCAGTTTAATTAAATCCTGCACCCAGTCAAATAACCAGTTAAGTAAATAATTTAATGGAAGCTTATGTAATAACTCAGCCTGCTCAATTACAGGCTGATTTTTAGCCACATTAAGCAACGAATTTATAAGCAGTTTATGATGGTCTAATAATTCACCCTGCTGTAAATCTAACGCAAGTAACGGCGCACCATGCGCCAGATTGAGCAGCGCATTTGCCTGCTGAATATTCTGACTCTCTAACCAGCTTAATGCCTGTTGTGATTCAGGCACATTAAAACTGATATTCTGACAGCGTGAACGAATCGTAACAGGTAATTTTTGCGGGTTAGAACTAACCAGAATTAACACCGTATCAGAGGAAGGCTCTTCCAGTGTTTTTAATAAACTATTCGATGCATTGATATTCATATCATGTGCATCAACAATCAGTGCAACCTGATACCCGCCATACTGACTGGTTAAATTCAGCTTAGATGATAACTGTCGCACATCATCAACCTTAATCGCTTTTCCTCTTTCCTCCGCCTGCAAAATAAACAGATCCGGATGAGTTTCAGCTTCAACCAACTGACAGGAAGCACACTTACCGCAGGCAATACCATGATCATCCGGTGATTGACACAACAAACTATGGGCAAGGTGTAATGCAAAATCCAGCTTACCCAGCCCCAGAGGACCAGACATTAATAACGCATGAGGTAATTTGGCCGATAACTTTTGTTGCTGTATCTTTTGCCATTGAGATTGTTGCCAGGGATAAAGCATATTATATTTGGGTGTTCCTTCAGATGCACAAAATGATCAATGCAAAATATTACTATTTACACAACCAAATCACCATGTAAATAATCAGCAAAATTGATTAAACCATAGAAATTTAAAGGTTTATACCGTTAATCTGAATTTATTTATAAGGGCATAAAATTTACACATGTCTGGCTATACTTAAACGGTAGATCCAATAAGTGATAAAACAACTTCCCCACTATGCCCTCGAGCATATGACTAACTGGAGCCCCAGACCATGATGTTAAGTGTAGCCGGACAAAACATAGAAACAAATGAACAGGGTTTTCTTGCAAACCTTGGTGAATGGAATGAAGACTTTACGGAAGCCACAGCAAAAAACGATGGCGTAGAATTATATAATGATCACTGGGAACTGATTCTTTATTTCAGAGATTATTATGAAGAAAACCAGATATGCCCGACTATGCATAAAGTGGTTAGAGAACTTGGTAATAAAAACGAACACTTTCACAACCAGAAAGAATACGAAAAACATATTTATAAACTGTTTCCAACCGATCCAACCCACGAGGTATGCAAACTTGCTGGCTTGCCTATGCCCCAACCTGATGATTGATTAGTAATTGCTGTAACAAAAAAGCACCCGGGATGGGTGCTTTTTTATTAAAAATAACAAATGTACGTTATAACAGATAACCTGATTAACTATTCAACCAGACGACACTCATTAACTCCTGACTGCCCCGTTTTTTTATCTACCTGTTTCAGAAAAGGTGTTGGTATAATAAGACCCGGCCTTACATCTAACTTAACATAGTAATTTTCACCCGGTTTAGTAGAAATTTTTATCTCTACAGTACCTTCACCATGTGCTGCAAAAACATGTTCACCGGGCTCTAATGATTGATATATAAATGTCGCATCTTCTGTATTTCCGGCATGTTTTCCGTCAATTTCAACCGCCATTTCAGTATTAAAATTTAGAACTTTAGGCCTATATATATAAATACCTGATTTAAGCGGATCTTTATTAAATAACTTTGCCTGAGCATCTTGATCAGGTTTTGAATAATGCGTTGTTCCACATGCGGATAATTGCATAAAAACAGCTACAATTAATAATATATATAAATTAACTAATTTCATTTTAACTCCAGTTATTTTTTAATCTTAGTATGAATTATTGCGCTAACATGACCTTCCACTAGAGTGAAGATAACATTATCATTTACTTTAAAGTCATGACCATGCACTAAGCAGTCATACTCTTTTCCAGAGTCAGCAGTCAAGATCAACCTATCAACAACTTCACCATGCTTTTCATCCATATAAGCAGAACCAATAAATGCACCACTGGTTCCCATTATCGCACTGGCACTACCACCACCAATCTGCCCACCTATAAGTGCACCAATAAATGCACCTTCAAATTGTTTGCCTAATGATGCCTTCTTTTTAACTTCTCTTATATTAGTAACTTTACCCGTATGACGTTCAATATTTGGGCCAGACTCTAAATGATCTGTAGGTACTTCTTTTGGAGCTGTTGAACAGCCAAATAAGAGAGCAAAACTAAAAACTAAAGATAAATACGGAATTTTCATGAATATAATCCTTATATTATATTGATTTAATTTAAAAAACTTAAATACTCATTTCCGTTTTAAATATTAATACTGACTTGTCATTCACTCAAAATGAATGTGGGTAATACGATTTTTACCTGTTGCTGCCAATTTTTTTTGTAGTGTTATCCATTTCTCCCATAACAACAATTCGCTTTTTATTTTTTTTCCATACTTCGACTATTTTATTTATTCTCTTGAAGTGTGTACAATGATAATTCGCAATAACAATAAATTTTCACATGAAACCTTTAATTATTTCACGTATTTGATTTTGCACTGCCAGCAAATCGCCACTCGCATCAACCACTTTCATTCGATTAGCATCAGCTTTTGCCCTGTTAAGATAAGTATCTCTAACACGATTAAAAAAACCATCCATTTCCTGCTCAAATCTATCAGGTGTACTACGTTTTCCAGCACGCTCACGCCCTACCGAAATAGGTGCATCCAGTAACAGCGTTAAATCTGGACGTAAATCACCTAACACCCAGTTTTCCAGTCCTTCAATTCGTTTTATATCTAACTGACGGCCACCGCCCTGATACGCATAAGTTGCATCCGTGAAGCGGTCACATAATACCCACTGACCTTTTTCTAATGCAGGTTTGATAACCTGAGCGACATGTTCAGCACGCGCGGCAAACATTAACATTAACTCGGTATCATCTGACATACCTTTAAAATCTTCACCTAGCAACATCGCGCGCAATGACTCACCTAGTGGTGTTCCACCGGGTTCACGGGTTTCTATAAAATTAATATTATTTTCCTGCAACATGGATTTTATAAATTCCATATTCGAAGTTTTACCGACGCCTTCACATCCCTCGAGCGTTATGAACATTGGTTTTGTCATTATCTTGCTTTCTTTTTGCGTTTACGTTGATGAACATCGACTGCGTGTTCATGATCTTTTAATGTGGTTGAAAATATGTGCCTGCCCGATCGATCTGACATGGCGACAAAATAAATATATTCTGTTTTATCCGGATGACTAACCGCATCTAATGCACCCTGCCCTGGCATTGCAATTGGTGTTGGCGGGAGACCTTTTCTTGTATAGGTATTGTAAGGCGTATCAGTACGTAAATGCTTATAACGAATATTGCCTTTATACTTATCACCGATACCGTAAATAACCGTTGGATCTGTTTGCAGGCGCATACCTTTACGTAAACGGTTTACAAACACACCCGCAATACGCGTTCGTTCTTCTGCTATGGCGCTTTCTTTTTCTACAATGGATGCAAGCGTTAATGCTTCATACGCTGATTTTAACGGCAGGTTTTTATCTCTTTTTTGCCAGGCTACATCTAAACGTTTTTGCATTTCTCTATAGGCTTTTTTTAACAGATCAATATCACTCATACCTTTAGGAAAACGATAGGTATCAGGAAAAAAACGTCCTTCAGGGTGTTCACCTGCATGACCAATTTTTTGCATGATCTGCTTACCATTTAATTCCAGTAAATGATGACTCAGATGCTCTGATTTATTAACCAGTTTCATCATCTGTTTGAATGTCAGGCCTTCTATCAGTGTTAAGCTATATAAACGAACTTTACCTTTTTGCATTAAGGTAAATAACTGCAACGTATTAAGATCAGGGCTTATCTTGTATTCACCTGCTTTTAACTTTCTGGCACTACCGGTTACTCTGGACCACACAGAAAAATACAGTCGATTGGATATTATTTTTTTCTTTTCAAGATCACGCGCAAGCACAGACACACTGGTGCCCGGTTTAAAGTTATATGTTTCTTCGGCTTCTACACCTAATGGTTTATTCAAAAAGAAATAAAAATCAACAGCAATTGCACTTGCTGTGATTAAAAGCAAACCTAATAATTTTTTTATCATACTCTTGTAAGTGTTCCTTCAGGTACACTCTCGACCTCAAATAGACATTAACTGTATTAATTTATGATTAATATCATCAAGCATTTTATGTTGTTTAAAATCCACACTATCCTCATCATCTATTATTTTTTTAACCGGCCAGATACCAATCAAACTGTTTGTTACAAACACCGCATCCATTTGTAAAAAATTCTGTTTACTAATATCGACTATATTCACCGGGATTTTTAATTCAGCAGCAATATTAATTACCTGTTGGCGCATTACGCCTTCTACACCGCATCGTTCCAGTAAAGGCGTATATAACTCATCACCCATCACACAAAACACATTACTCATCGTCCCTTCAATCACATGGTCGTGACTATCGAACATGAAACCTTCCGTTATATCGCTATCATTCCATTCATTTCTAGCCAGTACATTATCCAGCCTGTTTAAATGTTTCATACCTGCTAATGCAGCATTTATTGAAATAGGGGTTTTACATATAGTCGTCGTTATACCCTGACGATGCTCTTCAGGATAATCCGGCATTGCAAAAGAAGCTGTGACACGCGTAACACTATCACCTTCCGCGTAAATATAACCTCGACCTGATACACCACGACTGATCATCAGTTTTACGACTGAATTATCATCTAACTCCAGTTTGTCTATATCTTCAAGCCAGAGAGACTCATCAACACACGCTAACGACAAACGATTGCAGCTATTACGTAATCGCTGCATGTGTTCATCCCAGAACTGTAATTTCTTATTTGTATAACTGATGGTTTCAAATAAACCATCACCATATTGAAAGCCTCTGTCACGTACATCTATACTGGTCTCTTCAAATCCATTTATTAGAACGTTAGTCATTGATTCCCTGTCTGCAGTGCATGAATTAACCCTTTTGCTTTAGCCCGTGTTTCATTCAATTCATTGTTTGGGTCGGAGTCCACTACTATGCCACCACCGGCTCTAAATTGCAGCTTATTACCATTGCGGGTTATGGTTCGGATAAGAATATTTAAATCCATACTGCCATCATGGTTCAGGTAACCCAGTGAGCCTGTATAAGCTCCCCTGCCCACACCTTCCAGTTCTGCCAGTATTTCCATACAACGCACTTTAGGGCAGCCTGTAATCGTACCGCCGGGAAATACAGCTGCAATGAGCTGACCCGGAGTGATACCCTGACGTAAGCGCCCCTGCACATTAGATACAATATGATGAACATGCTGGTAACTTTCCAGCACCATTAACTCATTCACTTCAATACTACCCGGCTCACATACCCGCCCCATATCATTACGTTCCAGATCAATAAGCATAATATGCTCTGCCTGCTCTTTAGCGTTAGCTAATAACTCATCTGATAACTGACTGTCTGTACTACTATCTTCGGCTCTGGGTCGTGTCCCCGCAATGGGTCTGGTTTGCAAATAACCACTTTTAGATTGTATAAGACGTTCTGGTGATGAACTGATAATCGCTTTATCACCCAGAGTAACTAAAGCATTAAAGGGACCGGGGTTTGACTGACTCAACTGATGATAAATACTTGCATGTGTTACATCATCATCTAATTGTGTTTTCCAGCAACGAGATAGATTTACCTGAAAAACATCTCCATCAATTATATATTTATGTAATAACTCTAATTGTTGAAGATAATTTTCTTCATTATCTTCCTGTATATCATTAATATGAAATGCCTGATTAAAAGCCACTGAGCTGCCAACAGAAACTTTCGAGGATGACGATGATTTATCTTCTACATTATTGAGTTGATTAATTAAATCTGTTTGAATTTGATTTACGTAGTCGTTAAATTTTGACTCACAAACAATAAATGCTTTCTGATTATGCGAGTCAATAATAATTGCTGCGGGAAAACGTGTTGCAAATGCAACAGGTAAAGCATCTTCTGCTTCAGGTAGTATTAACCCCGTTTCAATTTGTTGTGCCAGCTCATAACCTAAATATAAAAACCAGCCACCGGTAAAAGGTAAATCTGCCGCTTCCATTTCCAGCTTTTCAGTTTGCCATGCAAGATCCAGTTGCTGCAGAAAATCACCTGAACAACTTTCTATCGTCTGCTGTGGAAAGGCAAATAAAATATCGTAACGAGCAAGATCCGATTTTTCTTCAGTTGATGCATTACTGGTTAACAAATGAGGATATCGTTCGGGGTTACTGGCGTGAAGCGCTAGTAAATCGGGAGTATTTTCTAAAGCATGAATGATTAATGAGCTAGGCATTTATTTTTTATATAGCTGTTGTCCCCAGAGGCTTCTATCGGGAATAACAGGATAATTAATTTAAACTTTTAAACCTGTAACAATTAAGCAGCAGACTGTAACTGTTCAGGTTGCCCTTGTATGGCTTCAGGTCCAGGCAAAAAATGTGAATTTACAAGGGCGAGCTGAATAGTTACTTAGATTTTTTTAAACAGAACAGTACCATTAGTACCACCAAAGCCAAACGAATTTGAAAGCACTGCGTCCATCTTCATATCACGCGCTGTATTTGGCACATAATCCAGATCACATTCAGGATCCTGATTATCTAAATTAATAGTAGGTGATGCTACCTGATCAACTAAACTCATTACCGAGAACACAGCTTCAATACCACCCGCTGCACCCAGTAAATGACCTGTCATAGATTTGGTAGAAGTCACGGCCAGTGATTTAGCGTGATCACCGAAAGCCGCTTTCATGGCCATAGTTTCAGCCACATCACCCGCAGGAGTAGATGTACCATGAGCATTAACAAACTGAATATCTTCTTTGTTAAGGCCCGCATCTTTTATAGCGTTAATCATGCAACGTGCCGCACCTTCTCCACCTACAGACGGGCTGGTCATATGATAAGCGTCACCACTCATACCAAAACCGGCCATTTCACAGTAGATTTTCGCACCACGTGCTTTTGCGTGTTCATACTCTTCTAAAACTAAAACACCTGCACCATCACCCAGCACAAAACCATCACGGTCTTTGTCCCATGGACGACTGGCTGCTTCAAAATTATCGTTATTACGAGACAGAGCACGTGCAGCAGCAAAACCACCGATACCTAAAGGCGAAGAGGCTTTCTCAGCACCACCGGCAATCATTACATCAGCATCACCGTAAGCGATCATACGTGCTGCCATACCGATACTATGGGTACCCGTAGTACAGGCAGTAACCAGCGCAATATTCGGGCCTTTAATGCCATATTTAATAGACAGATTACCGGAAATCATATTGATAATAGAGCCGGGAATAAGAAAAGGTGAAATTCTTCTTGGGCCACCTTTATCCATGGCATCTTTATTTTTTTCAATCAGAGGTAAACCACCAATACCCGAACCAACAGCAATACCTATACGTTCAGAGTTCTCTTCAGTGATTTCAATGCCTGAATCTTTAATCGCCTCATCTGAAGCAGCTATGCCGTAATGGATAAAGGTATCCATTTTTTTCAGGTCTTTTTTCGGAATATACTCGGAAGCGTCAAAATCTTTTACGGTGCCTGCAAATTTAACAGCCTGATCACTAGTATCGAAATCAGTAATAAGTGATATACCACTTTTGCCTGCAAGGATATTGCTCCATGAAGACTTTAAATCATTGCCTACAGGTGAAACAATACCTAAACCGGTAACGACAACACGACGTTTAGCCAAGAGTATTCTCCAGAATTATATGTTGGGGGGTTTCTGTGTTACAGAAATAATGACACCTGTTCATAAACAGGCAAGGCAAAACTACAACGCCAGAAACGAAAAAAGGGCAGGCACTATGCCTGCCCTTTTCCATAGATCAGATTAACCGTTAGCGTTAACGTAATCTAAAGCTTGCTGAACTGTAGTAATTTTTTCAGCATCTTCATCAGGAATTTCACATTCAAATTCCTCTTCTAATGCCATTACCAGCTCAACTGTATCTAGTGAATCAGCACCCAGGTCATCTACAAATGAAGCAGAGTTAGTTACTTCTTCTTCTTTTACGCCTAGCTGTTCTATAACAATCTTGCGAACGCGTTCTTCTGCACTGCTCATGTATGTTTCCTCTTAATATTACGAATATGTTCGAACTGCGCGGTATTTTAGTGAATAACGGCACAGACTACCAGTGTTTTTTTAATCTATTTGATTACAACTTAATCTAAATCAAATCAATGAGTTAGCCTGAATTTGGTGTAAATGCAAGCGAGCTACCATGCAGAAAAAGAAAGATATGAGCTACTTTTAAAATAACAATAAGCTGTTTCAGGCCAGAAACCCCCTAATATAGCTCTACCCTTCATTATCCCTGATCGGCCACTATGGCATATGCATACCGCCATTAACATTGATCGTTTCACCTGTGATATAACTCGCTTCAGGTGAAGCTAAAAAAGCAACAGCGTTTGCTATATCCTGCGGGTCACCTAATTTATTCAATGGAATTTGTGAAATCAATGCTTCACGCTGCTCTTCAGGTAACTCTTTTGTCATATCAGTATCAATAAAACCGGGCGCAACCGAGTTAACAGTAATAAAACGCGAACCTATTTCTCGAGCTAACGATTTACTAAAACCCAGTATGCCGGCTTTAGCCGCCGAGTAATTTGTTTGTCCCGCGTTACCCGTTAAACCAACTACAGACGTTATATTAATGATACGACCTGAACGTGCTTTCATCATAGGACGAATAACCGCTTTGGACATTTTAAAAATTGATGTCAGGTTAGTATCAATAATATCGTTCCACTGATCATCTTTCATCATCATTAATAAATTATCACGTGTAATACCCGCATTATTTACCAGTATGCTGACATTACCAACATCATCTTTAATCGCCTTCATCACATCTTTAATTGATGCATCATCAGCAACATTCAGACACATTCCTTTACCACCCTTAGGTGATAAATATTCAGTGATTTTTTCAGCTCCACCCTCAGAGGTAGCCGTACCAATAACGGTTGCACCTGCTGCAGCTAATGTTTCAGCAATAGCTTTACCAATGCCTCGGCTTGCACCGGTTACTAATGCGATTTGATTTTCTAAGTTCATTATTAATCCTCTTTCATATCAGTTAGCCTTAAGGCACTACTAATATATAAACCTGTCACCCCCTGACATCTATATCAGGAATAACATTTAAATTTATTAAGATATCTCTTCTAATGTTTTATCTAATGTATCCACATTATTAATTGTGAAGTGAGCGACTTCTTTATTAATACGTTTATTTAAACCTATTAAAACCTTACCAGGCCCGCATTCAACGATTGTGTCTACACCTTCAGCGATTAAGTTATTTACACTATCAACCCATAGAACAGGGTTATGTAATTGCTTAACCAGATTCTTTTTAACTTCAGCTGGTTTAGTATAATTTTTAGCTGCAACATTCTGAATAACAGGAATGGTTGAGGCTTTTTTAATTTTTACATCTTTTAAATAAGTCGCCAGCTTTTTAGCTGCGCCTTCCATTAAATTAGAATGAGAAGGCACACTCACAGGAAGTTTTAATGCGCGTTTTGCACCCTTGTCTTTTGCTATTGCCATTGCTGTTTCAACAGCCTGTATATTGCCTGCAATTACTATCTGACCAGGTGAGTTAAAATTAACTGCCTGCACTGCAAAATTATCATCGCTGCACATGTCACAAATTTCTTTAACGGTATCATCATCCAGGCCCAGAATAGCAGCCATTGCACCCACTCCATCCGGAACAGCTGCCTGCATTAACTTGCCACGCTTTGATACACACTTAACTGCAGCTTCAAACTCAATTGCACCGGCACATACCAGAGCCGTATATTCACCCAGACTATGGCCTGCCATAATCTCAGGTTCTATTTCCAGCTTACTTTTTAAGATTTCATATACGGCTACACCAGAAACCAGCATTGCAGGCTGAGTAACTTCCGTTTTATTAAGCTCTTCTACAGGACCTTCCTGTACAACTTTCCAAAGGTCATATTTCAATACCTTAGACGCTCTGGAAAATAACTCATTAACAACAGGATAAGATTCTGCCAGTTCAGCCATCATGCCCAAAGATTGTGAGCCCTGCCCCGGAAATACACATGCCAATTTCATAGATTTACCTTTTATAATTTTTTCACTACCAACAAATAAAATTTATTTTAATGTAAGCATTTGGCTTACAGCCCCAAAACATCCTGCATATCAAATAGACCTTTATCTTTAGTCTGCAGCCATTTCGCTGCTCGCATTGCACCTTTTGCAAAGGTCATTCGGCTTGAAGCTTTGTGTGTTATTTCTACTCGCTCACCTTCAGTAGCAAACATAACTGTATGATCACCTACAATATCGCCAGCACGAATCGTTTCAAAACCAATTGTTTCCGCTTTACGTTCGCCGGTTTTACCCTGTCGCCCGTAAACAGCACATTCATTTAGATCTCTGCCAAGCGTATCTGCAATCACTTCACCCATACGTAAAGCAGTACCTGAAGGCGCATCAACTTTATGACGATGATGTGCTTCGACGATTTCTATATCGTAATCATCATTTAAAATAGAAGCTGCTGTTTGTAATAACTTTAAACACAAAGTTACACCTACACTCATATTAGGCGCAAATACCACCGCACTTTGTTCCGATGCATCTTTGATTATCTGTTTTTGCTCATCACTAAAACCGGTTGTTCCAATAATGATCTGTTTATTGTTATTTTTACAAATTTCCAGGTTATTTAATGTTGACTCAATAGATGTGAAATCTATTAAGGTATCAAAATCATTTACGACACTGGCTACATCATCCACCAGTTTTACATTTAGTGCTCCAACACCTGCAAGCTCACCCGCATCTGCACCAATCAAACTAATACCCGGGCGTTCGATAGCAGCACTGACCGTACAACCCTCTGCCTGCTGGCACGCTTCTATCAGGGTTTTACCCATACGACCTGCTGCACCGGTAATTGCTATTCTTAACATTTTTATTCTCTGAATTTTTTTGTTTTGTCATACCTGCCTATACAGGTATGACGAAATATTATTCTACCAACTGATGTATGAATAACCCTTTTCCTGCAGATCAATTAAATCAGCTGCACCAACCTGAACGATTTCAACAAAATCATACAGGTCTTCTTTTTTCCAGCCCAGAGACTGCATGGTATTACCGCAGGCATGAAATTTAACCCCGTAATCAGCCATACTTCTTATTTTCTGTTTAATTTCATAAGAAACATAACGCTGAGGTTTTTTACCCAATATGTGTATACCCGGACCAAATGCAGTGATAACAATTGTTATATTATCATTGTACTTACGTAACATTTCTGCGGCTGAAAACATTACCGCATCATGATAAGCCTGATCAGACTTATTAAACTGATACACCACATTATGCTCAGTCGGATCACCGGGAAAACGCATTTCACTATCGTCTGCTACTTTTTCAGAGGCTCCTGCATTACGACCTGTTAAAACACCTGCTGCAATGCTGGCTAACCCCGTGAGTAAACGCCTTCGTGAAACCATTATAACCCCATATTTTATTACAGCTTCATATCGTCAAAAAACTTCTTAACCCCATCCATCCAGCTACTACCCTGAGGGTTATGGTTTTTATTATCGCCATGAATACTTTCTTCAAAATCTCTTAACAATTCTTTTTGCTTGGAGGTTAACTTAACGGGTGTTTCAATAACAACCTTACAAATCAAGTCACCTACCATACCACCGCGAACAGGTTTAACACCCTTGCCCTTCAAACGAAACAACCTACCGGTTTGCGTTTCAGCAGGAATTTTTAGCTTAACACGGCCATTTAATGTTGGCACCTCAAGATTTCCACCCAGTGCTGCGGTTGCCACACTAATTGGCACCTGACACAACAGATTACTACCATCACGTTCAAAAATAGCATGCGATTTCACATGTACCTGTACATACAGGTCACCTGAAGGACCTCCATTTTCTCCGGCCTCACCTTCACCAGATAAACGAATACGATCCCCGTTATCTACCCCTGGTGGAACTTTTACTGACAGTGTTTTACGTTCTTCAACTCGCCCCTGACCATGGCAGTCGCCACAGGGATCAGAAATAGTTTTACCCTGCCCATGACAATGCGGGCAAGTTTGTTGAACAGAGAAGAAGCCCTGCTGAATACGTACCTGACCTGTACCTCCACAGGTAGTACAGGTGGTAGGTGTAGAACCTTTTTTAGCACCACTACCATCGCAGGTTTTACAGCCGACCAGTGTAGGAATCTTGATTTTGATCGTTGTACCGGCAACCGCATCTTCCAGACTCAGTTCCATATTATAACGAAGGTCTGAACCACGATAAGAACGGCTGCGACCACCGCCTCCACCGCCGCCAAAAATATCACCGAACACATCACCGAAAATATCACTAAAGTTTCCATTACCGGCACCATAACCGGCACCACCACCCGCAGATGGGTCAACACCCGCATGACCATACTGATCATAAGCTGCGCGTTTTTGTGCATCAGATAAAATATCGTAGGCTTCTTTGCCTTCTTTAAATTTTTCCTCGGCAGCGTCCGGGTTGTCTGCATTTCTATCCGGATGATGTTTCATCGCCAGACGTTTAAAGGCCTTTTTAATGTCCTTTTCATTTGCGTCTTTGGATATTCCCAGAATTTCGTAATAATCTCGTTTTGACATGCTTTTTAATCTCTAAATCTACAGATTTTTTGCTACAGTGAAACAGGGTACATGGAGTTTTTATTTATCCGCCTGTGGCGAATAAAACTAAAATTTTACTCTGTGCTCTCTGTAGCAGTCATTAAACCTTTTAACACTTTAAACACACAAAATGCCCGGCTAAAAAACCAGGCATTTTGTAACGGCTAAATGCCTAAGAAAAGGACTTATTTATTGTCGTCTTCTTTTACTTCTTCAAACTCGGCATCAACTACTTCATCTTCTGCTGCATTAGCATCACCAGCAGCCTGTTCACCACCAGCATCCGCACCACCTTCCTGCTGCTGTGACTGAGCATATGCTTTTTCAGCAACTTTGCCTGCTGCTTCTGTTAGTGCTGTAGTTTTAGCTTCGATAAGCTCTTTATCGTCACCAGCAACCGCTTCTTTCAGTTCAGTAATTGCAGTTTCAATTGCAGCTTTCTCACCTTCTTCAACCTGATCACCCAGATCTTTCAGTGATTTCTCAGATGCATGAATCAGATTATCTGCTGTGTTACGTGCTTCAACCAGTTCTTTCTGCTTGCGATCTTCATCCGCATGCGCTTCAGCATCTTTAACCATGTTTTCAACTTCTTCGTCAGACAAACCAGAAGAGGCTTTAATCACAATAGACTGCTCTTTACCCGTAGCTTTATCTTTCGCAGATACATTCAGGATACCATTTGCATCGATATCAAATGATACTTCGATCTGAGGCACACCACGTGCAGCAGGTGGAATATCCTGTAGATCAAAACGACCTAGAGACTTATTACCTGAAGCCATTTCGCGCTCACCCTGAAGTACATGAACTGTAACCGCACTCTGGTTATCATCCGCTGTTGAGAACACCTGTGATGCCTTAGTCGGAATCGTTGTGTTTTTCTCAACCAGTTTGGTCATTACACCACCCATAGTTTCAATACCCAGAGATAATGGTGTTACGTCTAATAGTAAGATGTCATTAACATCACCACCTAAAACACCACCCTGTATAGATGCACCCATTGCAACTGCTTCATCCGGGTTTACATCTTTACGCGCTTCTTTACCAAAGAAGTTTTTGACCGCATCCTGAACCATTGGCATACGACTCTGACCACCCACAAGGATGATATCGTCGATTTCACCAACACTTAAACCTGCATCTGATAATGCTGTTTTACATGGTGCAATAGTACGCTCAACCAAATCTTCAACTAGTGATTCAAGCTTAGCGCGAGTTAGTTTCAGGTTAAGGTGTTTAGGACCTGAAGCATCAGCAGTAATGTAAGGTAAGTTAACATCTGTTTGCTGGCTGTTAGATAATTCGATTTTTGCTTTTTCAGCGGCTTCTTTTAAACGCTGAAGTGCAAGCGGATCGTTATGTAAATCCATACCGTTGTCTTTCTTGAACTCGTCTGCAAGATAGTCAATCAGACGCATATCAAAGTCTTCACCACCGAGGAATGTATCACCATTAGTCGCTAATACTTCAAACTGATGCTCGCCATCAATTTCAGCGATTTCAATGATTGATACATCAAATGTACCACCACCAAGGTCGTATACTGCAATAGTAGAGTCGCCCTTAAGTTTCTTATCCATACCGTAAGCTAATGCAGCTGCAGTTGGCTCATTGATAATACGTTTAACTTCAAGACCGGCAATTTTACCTGCGTCTTTAGTTGCCTGACGTTGTGAGTCATTGAAATAAGCTGGAACGGTTACTACCGCTTCTGTTACTTCTTCACCTAAATATTCTTCAGCTGTTTTCTTCATTTTCTGAAGAATACGTGCTGCTACTTCCGGTGGAGCCATCTTGTTGCCATGGGCTTCAATCCAGGCATCACCGTTATCCGCTTTAATGATTGTGTAAGGTACAAGTTTGATATCACGCTGAACAACTTCTTCCTCAAAACGACGACCAATAAGACGCTTAGTTGCGAATAATGTATTGGCAGGGTTAGTTACAGCCTGACGTTTTGCAGACTGACCTACCATAACCTCATCACCTTCACCGAAAGCAACGATTGAAGGAGTGGTACGATCACCCTCAGAATTTTCAATGATGCGCGGTGCATCACCATCCATAATTGCGACACAAGAGTTAGTTGTACCCAGGTCGATGCCGATAATTTTACCCATGTTTTGCTCCAAAATGCTTAATTTTTAACTTATCCCTTAAATAAGGGCAGGTTTTTACTTTTCAATGGTTAGAAGAGTTTTATAACCTTCTCACCAGTATAATTTTTCCTGTAACTGTTCAGCTTGTCCCTGAGTGGTTTCAGGCCAGGGAGGAAAATGTGAGCTTATAAGTATAAGTGTCCATTTTTCAACGAAGGCATGGAGCCATTCAGGGGTAAGCTGAGCTGTTACAATTAGTCAGCTGCTTTTGATACCATTACCATCGCCGGGCGTACCAGACGATCATTTAACAGGTAACCTTTCTGCATCACTGCCATTACTGTATTCGGCTCATGCTCATCACTGGGCTGCATTGACATCGCCTGATGATGATCTGCATTGAACTTTTCACCCATCGGGTTCAGCTCAACCACATTAAATTTTTCAAATACACCAGATAACATATTCAATGTCATTTCACTGCCTTCACGCAGATTTTCAACATTGGCATTTTCCTGTCCGGCCGCGTCAACACCCATTTCCAGACTATCTTTAACCGCCAGCATTTCAGAGATAAACTTCTCTAATGCAAATTTGTGTGCATTTTCCAGATCTTTCTGAGTGCGTCGACGAATATTATCCATCTCAGCTTTAGTACGCAGTAGCTGATCCCAGTTCTCAGAAGCTTTCTTTTCCGCCTGCTCCAGGCGCTCGATCATTTCTTCCGGCGAAAAAGCTTCACCTTCCGTTTCATTAACCGCCTCAAGTGCTTCTTCAGTAACTTCTTCAGATGATAAAATGTCGCCTTCTACAGCGGCATCCTGTTGATTCTTATCGAGGATTTCCTCGTTTGACATTGCCAGTCTCCATCAATATTTAGGTCTGTTAGCCATATGGGGATATTCAATTAAGATTCAAGGGTCTTGAAATACAAAAGATATAAAGAAGAAAGAAAAAAACAGATAATCGTACTTATTTAGCTTCCGCACCCAGCGCCAGACTTAAAAAGCGCGCAGTGATATTCACAGCCGATATCACTTTACTATATTCCATTCGGGTCGGCCCTATCACCCCGAGCACTCCCAGCGTACTTTCTTTAGTACCATATGGAACCGAGATAACACTAAAATCTTCCAGCCCCTCTATACCCGCTTCTGAACCGATAAATACCTGCATATCTTCCGCCTGTATACAACGATCCAGTAAACCCAGCATATCTCGCTTATTTTGAAACACCTGAAACAGCTGTTGCAGCTGATTCGCATTATCGGCTTCATTGAAACGAATTAAGTTAGCTTGTCCCTGTAGTCGATAACTCTCATTCTCATCATCAGGTTTAAGCGCCTGATCTGCCAGATTAACCGCAGCTGCCATTAACTCATCAACCTGGGTGCGAGCTCCCTGCATTTCTTTTATCAAAAGAGAGCGAATCTGAAATATATCCTTACCCATAAAGTGCTGATTAAGGTAATTAGAAATCTTAACCAGCTCATTCTGAGAAAAGTCTTTATCTACGTGCACAATCCGATTTTGAACATCACGTTCATTAACGACCAGAATAGCCAGAATTTTTTTATCTGGCAGGGGTAAAAACTCAATGCGGCGCAGGTTCAACTGGCCACTTTTAGGTAAAGTAATGACCCCGGCCATCTGAGTAATATCAGACAACAGATTATTTGCCATATTAATCAGGGTATCTTTATCCTGATCCGCATTTAACTGTAACTGTAGTTTTTCTTTAATCGCATTTTCAATGGGACTAAATTCCAGCATGGAATCAACATACATACGGAAACCCATATTGGTGGGCACTCTTCCAGCAGATGTATGCGGTGCTGAAACCAGCCCCATTGAATCGAGGTTCGCCATTACATTACGAATTGTGGCGGTAGAGATATTTAAACCCGCTGATTCAGCAAGTGTTTTAGAACCAACCGGAGCGCCCTCTTCAACGTAACAGTTGATAAGGGTTTTTAATAAATATTGGGAACGTTCGTTTAATGGAGTTGAGTTTTTAGACATGGCATAATTATTTTACGTAAACTTTTTTCCAAAGGATCACTATTACAGGTCGTAATATTTCAGGATCAGATTTGACCTCACCAACTCACAGGATTATTCAAACCCGGACATCAAATCTGGCTCCGACCCTTTACTACTTTTAAAACTATTTAAAGTTTTTTCAAATGCCCGCTTTCGATGGTATAAATCGTATCCATCTTTTTAGCCAGCTCCATATCATGAGTTATTACAACCAGGCTGGTACCAAACTCTTTATTTAAACGCAGTAGAACCTGAACCACCTGGTCTGCCGTAGCTTTATCCAGGTTACCCGTTGGCTCATCTGCAAAAATACAACGCGGTTCATTAATCACCGCTCGAGCTATGGCTGCTCGTTGACGCTCTCCACCGGAAAGCTCTGCGGGTTTATGCTTTAAACGCCCGGTCATACCTACTTTCTCAAGCAGCATATCCGCTTTGCTGAGTGCTTGCGATGGACTTGTACCTCTAACCAGCGCAGGCATCGCAACATTTTCTTCTGCAGTAAACTCTGCTAACAGGTGATGAAACTGATACACAAAGCCCATGTAATTGTTACGCATATTACAACGTTCTTTTTCAGACATGGTAAACAGGTTTTTTTCATCAACAAATACCTGCCCTGATGTAGGATCATCAAGCCCACCCAGTAAATGCAATAAAGTACTTTTACCAGAACCAGAGGCACCCACAATAGCAATTTTTTCACCGGCCTTAATCGTGAGGTTTACACTTTTTAAAACTTCCAGATAACTACCGCCACCCTCACTAAAAGTCATGCTCAAATCAACTGCTTCTAAAACAATAGGAGCACCGGTGCCATTAGGGAAAATTTGCGAATCTGTAAAACGATCAATTAAAGGCATTATTCATACCTCAATGCTTCTGCTGGCTGGACACGCGCCGCTCTATAGGCAGGATAAATTGTCGCCAGTACTGACAGACCAAATGCAGATGCAGTGTAAGTCAGCACATCTGAAAGGCGTAAATCTGATTTTAATTCAGTAATATAATAAACATCTGCCGGCAGAAATTTTGTATTCATTAAACCTTCTACAAAACCAACAATTTCATTAACGTATAATGCAACCGGCACACCTAGTGCCACACCTAATAATGTACCCACTAAACCAATCACCACACCCTGCACAATAAATACCCACATTAAACTACTCGGTGTCATACCAATAGTGCGTAAAATGGCTATGTCTGCCTGTTTATCATTAACCGTCATCACCAGTGTCGAAATAATATTAAATGCCGCCACTGCAACAATCAGCAATAAAATAATGAACATCACCACTTTTTCAGTTTTTAATGCTTTAAATAAATTACTGTGCATTTTGGTCCAGTCACGAACCCAGTAGTCTTCACCTAATGATCTATCTAATTCATGAGTGACCTCATAAGCACTAAACATATCATCGAGTTTGAGACGCACGCCTTCAACTTTTTCACCCATACTAAATAACTTTTGCGCATCATTCATATGTATAAAAGCCATTGAACGATCGAATTGATGCATTCCTGCCTCAAATACACCTACAACTGTAAAGCGCCTTAAGCGGGGCATTACCCCTACCGGTGTCACATTCGCCTGAGGTGTTATAAGGGTTATTTTTTCACCTTCGAACACACCCATGGCATTAGCCAGTTCACGACCAAGAATAATACCGAAACGACCCGCTTTTAAATCAGATAATCGCCCGGATACCATTTTATCTGCTATCTCTGAAACCTTAGGCTCCTGATCCGGCAAAACACCTCGAATAATTGCACCACTCACCCGGTTACGGTTACTTAACATGGCTTCATTCTGTGTAAATGGTGCGGAATCAACAACATTAGGATGCATTGCACTCTTTATCTGAATAGACTGCCAGTCTTCAAGTTTACCGTCCTGACCGGTAACCGTTGCATGCGCGGTCATACCAAGAGTACGTTCACGTAACTCTTTACCAAAACCATTCATAACTGAAAGCACAACAATAAGTGCAGCCACACCCAGCGCTATGCCTAACATAGAAATTAATGCGATAAATGACACAAATCCATTACGACGTTTGGCGCGTGTGTATCTAAGGCCGATGTAAAGCTCTTTCGGTCTAAACATATCTGAAGGGGTTCTTTTTAAAATTAATTGAAACTGGTTATTCTTTAACCAGTTTATTTCTGTAATCAAAAATGATTACACCTAAAGCAATACGTCCTATAACAATACAGGCACAGCCCTGTCAATTGACAAACCCATTGGGTCAATTTTTGCCCCGTATGCAATTACTTCCACCCCTTCCTTAACGGCTTCTCTTAACAGTCGTCCATACTCAGCATCTATATTATCAGCTGGTGTCACAAGATTAACATCAGTACGCATGATTATAAATAGCAGAACAGCTCTATCGCCCGATTTAACCTGCTGAATTAACTCACGTAAATGTTTTTGTCCTCGTTTTGTGACCGCGTCGGGAAAACTACCTAACCCGGCTTCCTGACACAGTGTCACATGCTTCACTTCAACAAAGACCTGCTCCTGCTTAAAATCCAGAACAAAATCTACGCGACTACCCTCATCTCCATAAGGCACTTCACTACGACAATGATCAAACCCGGCTAGTTCCGTGATCTGGTTTTGCATCAACGCCTCACGCGCCAGTTTGTTCGTTAATCCCGTATTAATACAGGCCAGCACATCCGGTTTAAGCTCAACCAGTTGCCAGCTATGAGCATATTTTCGTTTAGGGTTATCAGAAACGCTTAACCAGACATTTGCACCTTCTGGCATGCAACCGGTCATCGCACCGGTATTTGCACAGTGGGCTGTAATTTCTGAGCCGTCTTCTAAAATAATATCCGCTAGAAAACGCTTATAACGCTTTATAAGTTTGCCTCTGATTAAAGTTGAATCAAATTTCATTAAAATCTCAAGTATTCATTAATGTATTATTTTACAGAACTAATCGTACGTATATGAAAATTTCGTTATGTATTTTTTCAGCACCTGCCTGATATTGAACTATTATATAAATATCCTCCTCTTGATGACTCGCATTAATTTTGGAAAACAATAATGAAATTGAATATCAGAAACCTTTTAATCGCTTTATTTTTAGTTTGCATTTCATCTGTCTCAGTGGCTGACAGCAACTCTGAAGGATGCAAATCATGTGTGAGATCTCACGATTGCAGCCGTATTAACAAAACCTGTAATGCCACCTGTAGAGCAAATTTATATTCAAAAGATATTGATCTGGAATCTTGTCGCGGAAGATGTATTGGTGATCTGGAGAGATGTCTTTCAAACGCTAAAAAATCATGCGGCTTTTATTGCGCTGAAAAATAAAAGTAACACACTAATTTAAAACCCTCTAACACCTCAAAAAAAAAGGCGCCTAATATAAGCGCCTTTTTTTCGTTAAATTAGTTAAAAATAAACTAACTAATCTCACCTGGATAATCAGCAATACCCGGATTTGTTTTTATTCCCACTAGTTTAGGATGATTGATTTTCGGTAACTTTAATACATTATCTTTACCACGGTTCTTTACAATATAATCATGAACCACATCCCACATTAGTCGCCCATCAGGTGCTTTTCCTACCGTTGCCCAACCTGCCACCTTATACATCTGATCCGGCTCAATAGAGTGACCGTTATCCAGTTTTGCATCAGTAATACGCTGATATAAGGCTTTTGACGGATCAATCGTATAATCCATACCACCTACACGCACCATATCTCCACCAGACTGTAAGTATGGGTCAACATCAAACAGATTATCCGCAACACCTTCCAGTATGCGTAATAAATCACGGCCTGACATTTCACTTACATAGGTTTCACCATAAGTAATAGCACATTGTGTCATTACATCTTCCATAGTGATCCAGTCACCTTTCAATGTGCTCGTACCCCAACGTACACCCGCAGACATAGCAACATCGGCACTATATTCTTCACGCAGTGCGTTACATAAAATCTGATCCCATGTGCCCATGAAATTACCACGGCGATACAATAAACGATCAGCAATCGCCAGTTTCTCATCAAGAATTTCTTTATACGTTTTACCAACACGGCCTTCATTGTAGAAATACTTCTGCGCACGGCTCTCAACAATATTCTTGTCATAAACCGTATTTCGCATCTGATCAAGATACGCCTGCATTTCTTTATCTTCTTCTAACCAGTCAGTAATAACCGGCAGCATTTTGTAATCCATGGATTTAACTTTGCCATCCTGAATATCAAAATCCATTACACCGACAAACTTACCATTTGAACCTGCATTGGTAACCAGACAAGTACCACCATCTACATTTTTAACTTTAATTGGTTTCGGAATACCATCATGAGTATGACCACCAAATACCGCATTTAAACCCGGTACGCGTTCTGCCATTTTTATATCTACATCCATACCGTTATGGGATAACAGTACAATTGCATCCGGTTTTTCATCGGCTTTAATATTTTTAACCAGCTCGATCATGTCATCTTCACGCAAGCCGAATGACCAGTCAGGGAAAAACTCCTGTGGATTGGCATTAGCCGTTCTCGGGAAGGCCTGACCAACGATACAGATACGTGCACCATTGATTTCTTTAATAACATATGGACGGAACGCATGGCCTGTATCTTCATCAAACAGACCACTACCATCATATTTTTCCACCATGGTCGGGTATTCATCACCAAACATAGAGTCATCTTTAACGCGAACATTCTGCCCTATGAAGTCACCTTTGAACAAAGCGACATTGCTTAACACTTCTTCTTCTTTATAGGTAAATTCCCAGTGACCAACCATGACATCCAGCCCAAGGATATTTGAAGCTTCTACCATATCGACACCACGTGTCCATAACGATGTACCAGAGCCCTGCCATAAGTCTCCACCATCAATAGTGATTGTATTCGTTTTACCACCTGCCTGATCACGTAATTTATTAACCAGTGTTTTAATCTGAGCAAAACCACCAGTTTTACCAAAAACTTTGGCTGCATTTTCAAAGTCGAGATAGGTATAAGCATATGATTCAGGTGTAGCCGCTTTGAAACCCATCGCTTCGAGTAATTTATTACCCACTACGTGTGGTGGGCGACCATAAGCTTCACCTACACCCAGATTTACATTCGGCTCTCTAAAATAAACCGGATTCAACTGACCATGCACATCAGTAATATGTATGATGCGCACATTACCTTTCATTGGGAGGTCATAAAAACCATCCGGCATCGCATTCAGACCTGCAACCGAAACAGGAGAAGAAGAGCTGGACTTATCAGAACAGCCAATGATTGCAGGAACAGCAGCTGAGGCAGCGGCAGCACCCATCAGTTTCAGAAATGTGCGTCGATTTAAAAATGGCATGGTTTCACCTTAAGTATTGGTGGTTATATAAAAAAACAAGTATAGACCTTGCTGAATAAATAGCTTTGTGTCCCTGTTATAAATGCTGAGACTTTAATTTAGTAAACTTAACTTATTGTAATAAGCGTTTAATTTATTATAATTATCGAGCCTAATAATATAGATTATTCATAGAGTTTTCAAATGCTTAGTAACATTCATTCAGTTCATAATGCAATCTGCAAAGTGCATTTTGCAATCATGCTATACCTGATATTAGCTCTGCTCGGAGCAAAGTATAGCACTGCTGATGTTGTAAAACCGGCACTGGTTGAAATTAGTGTCAATGCGAATGGAAATTATCGGGTAGAACTACGCGCCAGCATTGAAGCCATGATGACGGGTATTAATTCTAAATACAAAAATACTCAGGATTCCCCTTTTGCCATCGAGTATGATGCCCTCAGAGTATTGCAATCTGCACAACTACGGGAAAAATTTATTCCCTTTGAGAATGAACTTAGCAGGGATATTCGCCTTTATTTTGATAAACAACAGACAAAACTACAAATTACTGAAGTACAAATACCGCCACCGGGTTACACAAAAGTACCCAGAACCAGTTTAATCGTATTTGAAGGCAAGATAGATAAACAGGTAAAACAACTCTCATGGTATTACCCTGCACGTTTTTCTGATAATGCTATACGTGTCAGGCAAATCGATGAAGATAATGAAAAGTGGTACTGGTCACCGTGGCAATGGTTAAGAAACGACCAGCCAAGTAAGTCATTTTCATTAACTGAGGTGTTCACCGAACCTGCTCTTTTTGATGTGATTTCAGAATATACCCTTGCAGGTTTTGATCACATTATCCCCAAAGGACTGGATCATATTTTATTTATACTGGGTATTTTTCTACTCAGTACAAAATTAAAACCTTTAGTCTGGCAAGCCACCATGTTTACTCTGGCGCACTCCATTACACTTAGTTTATCGATGTTTAATGTAATCAGTTTACCTGCCAGCATTGTAGAACCTCTGATTGCTTTATCAATTGCCTATATTGGTTTTGAAAACATATTTGCCCATAAACTAAAAACCAGTCGACTGGCGCTGGTATTCGCTTTTGGTTTATTACACGGTTTAGGGTTTGCCAGTGTACTGGCAGATTTTGGTATGCCGGAGAGCGCTTACGCCTCCGCACTGATTAGTTTTAATTTAGGTGTTGAGATTGGCCAGCTGGTTATTTTAACAGCGGCCTATTTCGGTATTACTTACTGGTTTAAAAACAGGGAGCATTTTCATAATTATATAACGATACCCGGATCATTAATGATTGGACTGACCGGGTTGTACTGGACGTGGGATCGTTTTAGCTGGGCGGCTATTAGTTAATTACTTAAATTTATTTATCCTACTCACTCTGAATGTATTCATGGGGAATTTTAGAATAAGCATAAACAGTACCGCCTTCTTTTTCAGCAAATAATGCAGCTTTTTCCTGCGCTCCAAAAGGCACAGCTTCTGGTGCGTCCATTCCGCCAATTTTACTACTGCCTAAAACATACCAGGCTTTTTTTGCATCAATCCAGTTTTCTTCACCCGGGTTATCCCACGGTGCATCAGTCATATCGTTTACATAAATGGCTGCAATATTTTTAGGTTCTTCCGGTGATAAAGTAAATGCAATGGTGTCACGCACAGAAGTAAACCATAATACTTTATCATCAGTAAGAATTATCTGACCTTTAGGGCCTTTATGATAAACCACTGTCATCAGACAGTAGTAACCACTGGCTTCACGGGTTAGTTTTTGAGCTGCTGGCATTTCTACGGGTGGTGTTTTTTCACAAGCTGACAAAACAACGATAAATAATAATGCTAAATATTTGTACATAAACACTCTACTAATTCTTTTCTTATTTACTCTGAAATAGTTTTATATAAACAAAACTACCTTGCATTGACTAATGTCACTAGATTATGCCCACATCCATGCGGGTATGATGATGTTCGCTTTCACTTATATTAAGTACTGCGATATCTTTTGACTTACGACTTACGACTTACGACTATCTTTTAAAGCTCTCGCTTCTGAAACACAAATAAAGTAATCATTAAAGGCACCACTACCCAAAGTGACATAACACCAAGTAGCAATGCCCCGCTCATTCCAGCTTCACTAGCAATTCCAGCAATACCCGCTGCATCACTAACACCTTCAAACAGACTCAAATTAAAAATCCGATAACTATCAGTTGGGCTTATTAACATTAATGTGGAAAATAATTGCTGACCAATTAACTGCTCATCATCCATTAACAGAGCGCCAAATAATATTAGATCATAAATAACAACAAACACTAACCACAAACCAATTGCTGTACCCGCGGCAGTTGCTCTTTCTTTTACTAACACACTCACCAGATATCCCAGGGCAATAAACACTGCACCGAGGATCAGTGAACTCATCATCATCGTGACATAAGCTTCCCAGCCATCCAGACTTCCACCGGCGAATATTGTCATTATAAGAATGGCTCCACCATAACCGGCAAAAATTGCGATAAATAAAATACTCACATGACCAAGAAACTTACCCATAATCACCTGCCAGCGTGAAACCGGATAAGTTAATAGCAACATCATCGTGCCACGCTCAAACTCACCTACCAATGCATCAAACGAAAGCATCAGGGCAATTAATGGGATTAGATACACACTCAAACTGGATAAACTAATTACGGTAATATCAAGATCACTGGCTTTTACTGACCCCGTTGGTGCCGAGCCGAGTAATGACAAAGCTAATGCCAACGAGCCAAGTAAAATAATAGCGGCGGCAATCCAGCGATTACGTAAACCGTCACGTATTTCTTTTAGCGCAAGCACCCATAACATCTTCATGACGGATCCCCATTCATAAAGTAACTGTAAAGCTCATCGAGTCGTGGTGGCATAATTTGCATATCCTGCACCACATCACCCAGACTACTAATGTGACGAATAATAGGCATCTTTTCATTCAAATCGCAGGACAGATTAAAACTTTGATTATTTACATCGGTAACATTAACAGCTGAACCCATTCGCTCAGCAACAATGGATGCTTCACCCGGTGTTACAGAAACTTTTACTCTAACTGGCAGAGTTGCCTGTTGATAAAGTTCATCTAAAGTGCCACACGCAACCACTACACCTTTTTTCAAAATAACAAAACGACTCGCTCGAGTTTCAACTTCGTGCAGGGCATGTGATGAAATAATTGAAGTTGCGCCATCTTTTTGCAATTCATCAATCAACTCATAAAAGTGCTGGCGCAAAATAGGATCAAGACCTGTAGTGGGCTCATCAAGAAAAAGCAGTTGTGGATTTCCTAACATTGCCTGAGCCAGACCCAGACGCTGACGCATACCTTTTGAATAAGTACCGACTCGTCGTTTTGAAGCATCACCAAGACCAACTAGATCTAATAATTTTTCACACTCAGCTTTACCTGCGCCTTTCAACTGAGCATAAAATGAAAGCACTTCACGCCCTGTCATTGCCTCATAAAAAGCAACACTTTCAGGCAGATAACCCAGGGATAAACCCTGAGCAACCGCCGCACTAAATGCAGGATCGTGACCCAGAACTTTAATTGCGCCACTGGTGGGACGAGTCAACCCCAGCATCATTTTAATTAGAGAAGTTTTACCCGCTCCGTTATGACCAACCAGTACGATACACTCGCCTGACTGAATAGATAAATTAACATCATGCAATACGGCTTCATTTGCATAAAGCTTGTTGACTGACTGCAGTGAAATAACTTCACTGGCTGAATTTAACGTAACCATCGGTTAAATCTCTTTTAATAACAGTTTCTACTTCGGGGGGCTTCATCAGTGGAGCACTATCTGTGACACCACCAGGGTGTAATCCCGGGAATTCAGATTGCGCCCATTTCAACAATTTTACTGATGGACTATTTAATAGTAATTTTGCCATAGGGTGACGCCAGACAATTTGATCTACCAGGTCATTTGGTTTGTAAAGCTGATCAGCAATACCATTAGCATCTATATCAAATGCAACATTATCACTCCAGTAATTACCCACACCCTCTTTTGACCATTCTATATATCGTGTACCCACATATTTTACCTGAGTACGATTATTTATAAATGAATTTGAATATATTTCATTTTTCTGTGACCCAGCGGTAAAATGAACACCAATTTCACAGCCTTCAAATGAATTATTATTTATTTTATTATAATTCGCGTTATAGATAAAAACGCACTTCTTTGCTCCACCAGAAACACGATTATCTTTAATGGTTGAGTAATTAGTGAAATTAAAAAAAAGACCACGCTCATGATCACCAATCGACTGATTGCCACTTGCCACAATACGATCAGAAAACATTAATGCGAAACCAACATGGTTATTAATGGATATATTGTTTTTTACTTCGCTATCAAGGGTATACATATAATGAATAGCGAACCTTAAATCTCTGAATCGATTTCCTTCAAAGATATTTTTTTTACTGTAATTTACAAAAATACCGTCACGGCCATAACGAATATCATTATTTTTCACAACCGAGCCCGGTGTCATCCATAAATAAACACCATTACCCCGGTCATTCATTCTATGGAAGGTGCTACCGATAATTGTATTATTACTGACAACTGCCGCGTCAGGGCCTTTTAGATAAACACCTATTAAATTATTTTCAAGATAATTAGAATCAACAACTGTGCGATCACCCTTGTCGGTGATAAAAATAGCACTATCCTCGGTATCGTAATCATTACCGGAGTGCTGAATACTCAAACCTTTTATCAATACATCAGGAGCGGTAACCTTAATGACATGTGATGAACCTTCACCATCAATAATACTTGACCTGTCACCTGACAGAGTAAGCGTGCGGTGAATATTTATTGAACCTGTATATGTACCCGAAGACAGAATAAGTGCATCACCGGGTTTTGCTAAATCGATGGCCTTCTGCAATACACCATGTCCGGGTGACACCTGTATTTCTTTAGCCTGAGTTGTATAAGAAAAAAAGAATAGAACGAGTAATAAAACACCCGCCAGTCTGTTAAAAAAAACAGAGCTGGCCGATGAGTTATTAACGTGTTGATTGAACTGCAACGCTTTAACCTTATGCAGGCTCAACCATCATACGGCCACGCATTTCCATATGTAATGCATGACAGAACCACTGACAATAGAACCAGTGAACACCCGGGCGGTCAGCCGTAAAGGTGATTGATGATGTCTGCTGGGGCCCGACTTCCATCGCCACACCATAATTTGCTACGGTAAAACCGTGAGTCAGATCATCAATCGCATCACTATTACTAACATAAACCGTCACTTCATCACCTTGCTTAACGGTGAATTTTTCCATACTGAAGTTTGGTGCAATAGACCACATATAAATGCGAACCTTCTTACCCTCACGTACTATTTTGGAATCAACACCCAGCTCAACACCATCTTTCTTCGCCTGAGCACTGGCTTCTGCCCACATTGGGTCACCCTTGGTCCATAATGAATCAGGGTTAACAATGTCATTACGCACAATGATTACATCATGTGGTTCAGCATAAGTTGGACCGTCGTGTACCACTTTCATCTTCTTACCAGTAATATCGATAAGCTGTTCATTCTCAGGTTTTAATGGACCCACATTAATGAATCGATCTTTAGAGAATTTATTAAGCGACACAAGCCATTTACCATCTGCATCTTTGGTTTCACCCATAGACGTATGATTATGACCCGGCTGATAATGCACATCGATTTTTTCAAGAATTGGATTAACTTTCTTACCATTGTAAGCATCAATCGCTTTCTGAATATTCCATTTAACCGCCTGGCTATCAAGGAATAAAGTAGTAAAGGCATTACCCTTACCATCGAATGCTGTATGCAAGGGACCTAAACCTAATTCTGGCTCTGCTACAACTGTGTCACGTGGTTTGATTTTGTCTTTGAACAGATCAGGTAGACGTCGAACATCAATAACCGTAACCGTTGGTGATAATTTACCATTGAATACAACATGCTTGCCATCAGGTGCTGTATTACAACCGTGAGGACTGTTAGGAACAGGAATATAACGTGTATATTTTGAACCCTTACGACCATCAATAACTGGCACGCCTTTAATGCGTTTAAAGTCACCTGTTTTAACCGCTTTTTCAATTGCTTTAATATCAAAAACAACCGCCCAGTCACGTTCATTCGACATCATGCCACCGGCATTAATCGCTTCTTCACTGTTGTAACAGGTAGAAAACGCATATAGACCCTGATAATCCGCATCACAGTTATCCAGATTACCATCAACCATAACCTGCCATTTAACTTCCATTTCATCGCCATCAATTGCTGAGAAAATAGCGTGATACTTTTCAGGCTCATCAAGAATAGAACCATCATTAGGAAGTGGTACACGGTGCTCACCATTAGCAAATACATAACCAGTACGCGGGTATTTCTGTGGACGCAGACCATGAATATCAGATGCATTAGGAATTTCAATGATCTTGTCACACTTCATCACATCACAACGTACACGTGCAACACGAGTATTCGCTTTATCGTTCATGAAAAGGTAACGACCATCATAGGTACCGTCTGTAAATGACATATGAGGATGGTGTAAATCACCATTTAACCAGACGCCGCCACGGTTTCCAGAATCAAGGAACTCTTTCGTTTCTGGTAATAAACCATCACGTAGAATCTTACGACTCTCATTGGTATCACCCCAACCAGAAGCACTGCATCGATTAAATACAGGTACACGCATTAACTCACGCATAGAAGGCATACCTAAAATACGCAGCTCACCCGCCTGACCACTACTCCAGAAACCGTAATACTCATCCAGATCACCAGGACCCACATGTGCACTATTTTTTGACGCTGCAATTGCGGCTTTAGGTGTCATTACACCTGCACCAGTAAGACCGGCAAAACCAGCCAACGCAGCTAATTTAACTGAACTACCTAGTAGCTGACGTCGGCTACGCCCGACCTCTTCGAGTTGTTCATTTTCCGGATTATCTTTTTTAATAGCCATTACTTTTCTCCTCATATGCCTTTGGTTAATCAGGCGAAATTTTCACTCTGATTATCCAGAGCATTAATTATTACTTCTTATTTTTTTACTTTTTCTTAACTTACTTTTTACTTCTCCAGCTCTATAGAAATGGCAGAACCATTTTTTCCTTTAACTGATGCAGGGTTTACACTTCTACGTTCTTTTTTCAGGCGTTTCTGTATCATTACCGGACAGGCATGGTCGTCAGAATAAAGCACCTGACAATGCAGACAGTAAAGACACTCATTCACATCAATGTCACCTTCAGGGTGTATCGCCTGAACCATGCACTCATTGCTGCAACGCTGACAGGGGCTGCCACATTCCTTATAACGTTTAAGCCACGAGAACATGCGCATTTTTCCGGGAATCGCCAGTGCCGCACCCAGTGGGCATAAATAACGACAGTAAAAACGTTCAATGAAAATACCCGGCAGTAATACAGCCAGTGCAAAAATCACATAAGGCCATTCACGCACAAATTTCAGAATGATTGTTGTTTTGAAAGGCTCCACTTCTGCCAGACGCTCAGCCCATTCAAGGGAATAAAGTGAAAGACCAAACAAACCGAGAAATATTAAATATTTAAATGTCCAGACACGCTCATGAACTGCCCAGGGCACAGAGATCTGCTTAATTTTGAACGCTTTGGCTATTTTATTAAGTAGTTCCTGCATGGCTCCAAATGGGCATAACCAGCCACAATAAGCGCCACGCCCCCAGAAAAGCAGCGATGCAGCAACAGAAGCCCATAAGATAAAGATCAATGGCTCCATCAGAAAATAGGTCCAGTCAAAACCACTGACCAGCGCATTAAACATGGCAAGAATATTAACCACGGATAGCTGGGCGTTGAAATACCAGCCAATACCAAACAGAGTGAATATCAAAAAACCAATTCTAACTTGCTCGGTTAGTTTGGGTCTTTTAACCAGCCAGTTCTGAAAGAAGAATATAAGTGTAAGAACAAACAGTGCAAGACCCAGAACAATAACTTCGCCAGTTTTTAACTCCCACATCTTCACCCAGATTAGCTGTGACTTATTACTTTCTGCCACATCAGCTACAGGCGCTATTTCAGGCTCAGTAATAATTAAATATTTATCCGGTGTTTTATAATTAAGATCAAAAGTTAGAAAAATCTTTTTGATAGGACCAATATTTCTACCGACTAGCAATTCCAGTTTCCAGGCATCAGCACCTTTAAACTTTAAGTCAGCAGGTGTTCTGAACAAATCAACATCTTTCAGATCTGGAGAACCATCAGCTGCAATTGAACGCAGACGTTTATGATATCTATCATGGAAACGAATAGACGTATCACCCTGAATTATCTGGAAACGATCAAAAATACCACCCCGAACATAACCGGAACCTTTGAATGAGAAACGACCGTCACCCGCCAGCATAATAGCCTGCTCACCCGGCTTTAATTTCTTCAGAAGATTTTTGTATTCATTTTCACCCAGCAGGCTTTTACCTATACTGGGAATAGACACAACCGCTGCATACAGCTCAATAAAGACTTCTTCACTTTCCCCTTCTTCCGGAAAATCAAGAACAAGCGGTTTACCGCTATCTTTAAAAGCCTGATTAATCTGTCCAACGGTCAGTTTTAAACTGCTAACCGAACCTTCATCCACCAGGTTCTGCCAGTTTTTAGTGATACTTATATCAGGATTAACTGAAGCTACTGGCCCTGCTTTCTTTATTACAGCCTCAAGCCCTGACAAACCATAATTTCTGGCAACCTTAATTGATCCCCTTAATATGTTGTCATCCATCACCATTACGGTCACTGTCGCTCCGGATACAATATCAATTTCATGGTCCTGCGTACCACGAACCAGCTTGCCTACATCTAGCCCTTCATACTCTGTTAGTACCTCAGTGATTTTACTTTCTGGAATACCAATCAGAACAATCGGCTCATGGTGTTCAACCAGTAATACTTTTTTGATAATACCCTGCATATCCAGAGCGACAAGTTGATGTATCGGCTTGCCTGAATAACCCGTGGAATTTTCATAGTCAGATGTCAGGAAAACAAATCCGAGTTGTTTGCCATCTTTATAAGCAGGCGCTACTACAGGATCCCCTGTCGGTGAACCTAATTTATTCGCACCAGGGTATATATCCTGAGTTTTAATAACATCAAGAAAACGGCTTAACTCTGAATTTGCCTGTACAGCACTTATGGGTAAGCACTGTAACAAAAAGAGTAAAAATAGTAATTTCAAAGTGTTACGATAACCCATAAGTTGGATTACCCCTTTGTCTAATATATGCAGCAAGTGCGTTTAACTCCTGAAAACATTTAATCGTTTTTATTGCATAAAACTAACGGCAATATTGGGGGGCACGTTCTGTGTTATATACTGTAGCGTATTGTGCGACATTTTGTCACAGCTTAAATGACATAGGTCAAGTCAATGTCAGAATTTAAGCGTAAATTAAACGACTCGAAGGAGTCTTCACAAAATATGTTATCAACAAATGTAAAAACCACCAGTGATTTAATGAGCATTGCGCTGCAAGCCGAGCGTGAAGCTATTCGTCGTTATACCCAGCTTGCCGAATCAATGCACAAAGGCAGTAATGAATGTGCGGCGGCTCTGTTTGAACGCATGGTAACTGAAGAAGTGGAACATGAGCGCCTGCTACTGGAATGGATGAATAAAGAAGGCATCAGCGAAAACCCGGAGATCGAACCCATTGTATGGAAAGACCCGCATGTTTCCACTGTTTATAATGACGAAGCCTACGACCCTTACTACAGCACACCTTATAAAGCATTAGCGTTTGCTGTGCATAACGAAGAGATAGCCTTTCGTTTTTATACACACGTTGAAGCCAACTCTGAAAATAAAGCCGTTCGTAAATATGCTGAAGTACTGGCCCGTGAAGAACTGGGACACGCCGCCCTGCTTAGAGCCGAGCGCAGACTGGCTTTTCATAAAGAGCGAGAATCGAATAAAGAAAGCCCAAGACTGGATCCTGAATTAATTCAAAACCAGTCAGATCTGTTAGCCGCTGCGATTCATATAGATCGTTATTTAGAAAGCCAGATGTTGATAGTGACAGAAAACAAGCCGCAGATTGAGGCGCTTATAAAAGAAACGAATCAGCAAATAAGCATCAATGAAAAAACACTAAGCAATCAAATGCCACCGGGTGAAGAAATTGTAAAAAACCTTGAGCAACTTAAAGCTAATCATCCCGAAATGAATGAGCGACTTGGTAACCCTGAACTTGAATTGCAACGATTATGGTCGTGCTGTGACCGCAGTTTTGCTTTCTATGATGCAATTGTCGAAACAACCACTGATGAAGCGGTTATGCTGACAGCACAAAACCTCACATCAAACGCACTTGATCGAATTGGTGTTTTGAAAGAAGCTTTTGGTGACTCTGATTAATAGACCTGATCAGAGATAAACTAAGACTTAAATCTGCTAACCAACCTGTATCCCAACAGAACACTTAAAATAACCAGCATTATACCCGGCACAAGAAAATCAGCTTTAACCATCATAAAATAATGTAAGAGCGCCAGAACTGATACGGGGTAGACAACTTTATGTAAACGCCCCCAGTTTTTCTTCAGACGTTTCATCATGCCTGCTGTAGACGTTACAGCCAGTGGCACTAATAATAAATAACAGATAAATCCAATACTAATAAATGGGCGCTTAATTATATCTTTAACTATATCCTGAACATTAAAAAACTGCTCAAACCAGATATAACCAAGAAAGTGCATACTTACGTAAAAGAATGCAAATAGCCCCATCATTCTGCGATAACGAATAAGCCAGACCTGATTAAACACTTTACGGGCCGGACTAATGAACAAACCTGTCAGTAAAAAATAAATACCCCAGTCACCCAGAGTGCGAATCATTTCTTCAACAGGATTGGGACCCAGATTATTATTTAAGGCATTCATCATTAATAGAGCGAATGGCATTAGACACAGGATAAAAACCAGAGGTTTTACAAAAAGTCTTAAGTCAAAATTCTTTAAACTGGAAAAAAACGATAATTCTGCATTCATACTATTTACTGTCACTTCCTTACACCAAACCCTCATTCTGTTTAGAATGGTTTTTAATCTTTTGACTTACGACTTACGACTAATATTTTAAAAATATTTCGTTAAGTCCATATCTTTATAAAGATGCGCAACCTGCTCGCCATAACCATTAAATAACCGGGTTTTCGTTTTTGGTTCCCAGAAATTTGAACCCAACGCACGTTCTGTCGCCTGACTCCATCGAGGATGATCTACATCTGGATTCACATTGGAATAAAAACCATACTCCTTAGGGCCGGTCACATTCCAGGTGCAGACAGGCTCATGTTCCATAAATTTAATTTTTACAATGGATTTAATATTTTTGAAACCATATTTCCAGGGCACAACCAGTCGAATTGGGGCGCCATTTTGATTAGGCATATCACGACCATAAATACCCGTTGCCATAAAACATAATGGATTCATAGCTTCGTCTATTCTTAAACCATCACGATATGGCCAGTCTAGAACCCTTCGTACCTGACCAGGCATTTGTTTCGGGTCATACAAGGTTTCAAATTGAACATATTTAGCTTTAGACGTTGGTTCAAATCGTTTCAACATATCCGCCAGTGAAAAGCCAACCCAGGGCACAGTCATAGACCAGGCTTCTACACATCTAAATCGATAAATGCGCTCTTCTACCTGTGCATGTTTTAAAATATCTTCTAAATGAAAAGTACCTGTTTTACTGGCTTCACCTTCAACAGTAATTGACCAGGGGTCTGTTTTAAAGTTGACTGCTTTCTTTGCCGGGTCTTTTTTACCCGTACCAAATTCATAATAATTATTATAAGTAGTCGCATCTTTAAACGAGGTGAGATTTTCACCTTTTCCATATGCAGTTTTTTTTAAACCGGGATAGTCATTTCCATAATCAGATGACTTTGCAGATGCGGGCAAACTTAAACCACCGGCCCATGCAGCACTAACCAGAATGCCCGATTTTTTAATAAAATCCCGGCGGTTTAGATAATCAGTTTCAGTGGTAATTTCAGACGATTTGATATCCTGCTTCGAAGCAGATTTAATAATTATACTCATGACACATCACTCTGGGGGGCATTCAATTTTCTGTAATGTACTGACTAGAGTATAGAGTAGAAGTTCAGATAAAAAATAGTCATATGTCAAAGCAGTGCACCTTAAGCACGTTACCTCTTTTAACTTAAGTTAATGACTTACGACTATCTCCTCTAAGACTGTGGTTTGTTCCAGACGCACTCATCCCCCAGCGCACCGAGCCTTTCCTGATGTTTCTCAAGTTCATCAACATTTGCTCTGATAACGTTAATCTGCGGGCGATTACTATCAACTCGTTTAATCGGACTCACATTAGCCTGAGAGGTAGCGCCATCTGCCCCACCACCCAAAGCCAGCATCTCCTGGCCACCGGTCATTCTCAGAAAAACTTCCGCTAGTAATTCAGCATCCAGTAATGCTCCGTGTAACTCACGGCGTGCATTATTTACGTCATAACGTTTACATAATATATCAAGATTATTTTTCTGCCCCGGGTGTTTCTTACGCGCCATCACCAGACTATCGGTTATACGGGCATGGTCACTGACTTTACCCCAGACCGGATCAAGCATTGCTAATTCATGGTCAAGAAAACCAACATCAAATGGTGCATTATGGATAACCAGTTCGGCTCCATTAATGAATTTTATAAAATCTTCGGCTACATCAACAAAACGAGGTTTATCAGCCAGAAATTCGGTGCTAATACCATGCACTTCAAATGCACCTTCATCACTTTCACGATCAGGCTGAATATATTGATGGTAAGTATTTTCGGTTATCTTGCGATTAATAATTTCTACACAACCAATTTCGATTATCCTATGCCCCTGTGATGGCTCTAAACCGGTGGTTTCTGTATCTAATACAATTTGTCTCATATCTCAAACAATCTCCTGTAGGTGCTCCTTCAGGTGCACAATCTGGAAGTAATATAAACTGAAATTACACGTACACCTAACAAGGAGCACCTACAGACCATCTACCCCTTTGTTAGCTAATTCGTCAGCTTTCTCATTACCCTCATGCCCCGAATGCCCCTTAACCCATTGCCAGTCAACCTGATGTTGGTTTCTTGCCTGATCAAGACGCTTCCACAGATCTACATTTTTAACCGGTTTTTTAGCAGCGGTTTTCCATCCTCTGGCTTTCCAGTTATCAATCCAGTCAGTGATGCCCTGCATCACATATTTAGAGTCGGTATATAACACCAGTTCACAAGGGCGGTTTAATGACTCAAGCCCCATAATAGCCGCCATTAACTCCATACGATTATTGGTTGTATTTTCTTCACCACCGCAGAGCTCTTTATCATGCTCACCAAATCGTAACCAGACACCCCAACCTCCCGGCCCCGGATTACCTCGACATGCACCATCTGTATATAATTTAACTTTTTCATTATTCATGCGGCATGATACTACCTGAAATGGTATTTAATTAAAGCTGAAAAAACGTTTTCACAGGGTTTTAATTGAGAAATAGTTCAAGCAAAAAGACGGGTAATGATTTACACTTTGTCTACTCGATTTTATATTGACCACATACATTAAAAAAAGAAGATAACTTGTTGAATTTAAAGAACCATCACGCGAAAAGCTATAATTTACATAAACTCATTACCACTATCATATTCAGTATTTTACTCTCTGGGTGCCTGACCACAGAATCTACACGCCCTGACAAACCTGAGCTAACAGCTGAACAGTCAGCTGAGAATGCACGCATTAATCAGTTAATGGCCCAGTCTTTTGCTGCTGCAGAACAGGAACTTGAGGATGAGTTTTTTGCTATTAATCCGGATGATTATGCCGAAGAATCCATAACTGATATCTGGCCCAGAGTACGTAATGGTTTTAACATTGCTGACACAACTAATAACCCAAGATTAATTGCAGAACTTAAATGGTATGCAAGACATCAGAAATATCTGGACCGGGTTGTAGAACGTGCAGAACCATTTTTGCATTATGTATTAAATGAAGCCGAGAAACGCAATTTACCCACCGAACTGGTTCTATTACCCATTGTTGAAAGTGCTTATCAAACATTCGCCTACTCTCATGGTAGAGCTTCAGGCATCTGGCAGTTTATTCCCTCAACAGGAAAAATTTACGGTTTAAAACAAAACTGGTGGTATGACGGTCGACGTGATGTATATGCATCAACTCAGGCTGCATTAAAATATTTAGAAGACCTGAACCGTGAATTTAAAGGTAACTGGTTACACGCATTAGCGGCATATAATTCAGGCTCAGGCACTGTACGTCGTGCCATTCGTAAGAATAAAAAACGTGGTAAACCAACCGATTTCTGGAATCTTAAGTTACCTAAAGAAACCCAGGCTTATGTACCCAAATTACTCGCCCTGAAACGCCTGATTAATAAACCGTCTGATTATGGTATTACCCTTAATTGCATTGATGATACTCCCTACTTTGAAGCTGTAGATATAACCGCTCAACTGGATCTGGCCATGGCAGCAGATATGGCTGAGATCGATTTAAACCGGTTATACCAACTCAACCCGGCTTTTAACCACTGGGCAACCGCACCTTACGGCCCTCATCGGTTATTAATTCCTGTTGATAATGCAGAAACGTTTAAGAGCAATCTTGCACAGATTCCAAAAGCAGAGCGTATCAAGTGGAAACGTCATAAAATAAAAGAAGGCCAGACATTAAGCCATATAGCTGATCGTTACTCCGTATCAGTTAGTAGCCTGAAACGACTTAACAATCTGGGTTCCAAAAGCCGTATCCGTGCAGGTAAACATCTGGTCATTCCGGTTTCCAGTCGTAAGCTGTCTGATTACAATCTAACCTCATATCAACGCAAGAAAACACTGCAAAATATTCGTCGAAAAGGCAATAAGATTACCCATATTGTGCAACGTGGAGATACTTTCTGGGATCTATCCAGAACATACAAAGTAAAGTCTCACAGTATCGCTCGCTGGAATGGCATGGCCATTCGTGACCCACTACGTGAAGGACAAAAACTGGTTATCTGGACTAAAGCACCTGTCAGTAAAACAGCAAGTCACGGTAGAAACACTATTCAGCGTATCTCCTACCGCGTACGTAATGGAGATTCACTCTACCTGATTGCACAAAAATTTAATGTCGGCATCAAAGACCTGAAACGCTGGAATAGCTTTACCAGCAAATACCTACAACCGGGGCAGAAAATTAAATTATATGTTGATGTAACTCGACAAACAGGTAATAGCTAAGCTGTACGAATCAGGATTTTACGGCTAAACTTTCACCATAGTATTTTTTACAGAATCACATAAGAAGCGATCTGGTGGTCATGACTTATCCTGATATGTCACGACATCAGATCCTTCTTTTCGTTCTGGATGAGCATTTTTAACAGATCACATCTGAACGACTATTTTAAGGATACAAATGAGCGAAGAAATTGACGTTGCCCTGTTGGCACGCTACCAGCCTCTAAATGCACTGAACCCTGAAAACCTTCAGGAGATTCTCAAGCAACTCAAACTGGAAAAACTGACTGCAGGCACAACCTTATTTAAAAAAGGCGATTCTGAAGCCGTTCAATATTATCTGGCAAAAGGTGAAGTAGATTTAATAGGTGATTCAGGTATTTTAAAAACCATTAAAAGCGGTACCACTGATGGTTTTAATGCGATTGCACATATATTACCCCGCACTATTACTGCCATTGCAAAAACCGATTGCACTATTTTCAAAATAGATGGCAACCTGATTGATGTCATGCTCACATGGGATCAGACAGGCAACTATCAGGTAACTGAATTTGGTGTCGGAAGCGGAGATGGTGACGATGACTGGATGAGCCGTATTTTACAGACAGAAGCTTTTCACCGTATCCCGCCAGCTAATATTCAGGCTATCTTCATGCGCATGGAGTCAGTGCCTGTAAAAGCAGGAGAAAAAATAGTCGATCAGGGTGAAGATGGTGATTACTTTTACATCATTAAGAAAGGCCGCGCCCTCGTTACCCGCTCAATGCCTGACCAACCTAAAGGCATTAAACTGGCAGAACTGAAAGATGGGGATACCTTTGGAGAAGAGGCACTTATTTCTTCTGCCAAAAGAAATGCAACTATCACTATGCTAACTGAAGGCCTGTTAAGCCGACTCTCCAAAAAAGATTTTCTTGAATTACTTAATGAACCACTGCTTAACTGGGTAGATTACGAAGAAGGCCAGAAACTGGTTGAAGATGGTGCTCAATGGCTGGATGTAAGACTACCCGCAGAACATCAGGCAAACGCCATAAAAGATGACTCTCATATTCCACTGATCTTTTTACGTATGAAAATGGACTCACTGGATAACAGTAAACATTATGTTGTGTATTGCGATACCGGACGACGCAGCTCAGCAGCCTCCTATTTATTAAATGAACGGGGTTTTACAACCTGTATTTTAAAAGACGGGATAAGTGCAGCACCAGAAGATAGACGAACAGCGGGTTAAAATTTACAGCGCTGTGCACCTGAAGGAGCACCTACAGACTTCTCATAATACTCGTTCCCACGCTCCTGCGTGGGAATGCATATATCACCATACAGTACATACATCTTCTAACACCCCTGTTTCTCCTGCATAATTGCGTGCACTAGAATAACGCCAATGCAAAACATCATCAACATAACCCCGCTTCACAGGATTTTGGTGTATATATTCAATTTTCTGTCGCATCATTTCTTCATTTTGAATCCATTCAGGGTGAACACCTTCCTGCCAGAACTGATATGCTCTATCACTCTTATATGCTTTTTTATAAAATGCCAATTGTTCAAGAATTTGACTGACTTTATTTTTATCAAGAAAATGAATTAACTCTTTTGCAGTAAAAGATTTAAATCGCGCTATATCTTTATCTATCGCAGTACTTTGCACAATCATATGCAAATGATTTTCAAGAATAACGAAAGCATATACTTTTAAACCTTCTTTCATTAAAAATCGTAATGCATCAAACAAAATATTTACTGTTGCAGGGCGAGTAAAAACAGGTATCCAATGTAGGACGGTTAGGGTTACAAAGTAAGTTTGATCTGGATATATAAATTTATAACGACTTCTTCCCATTTAGCATACTCCTTATGCATTCCCACGCAGGAGCGTGGGAACGAGATTTTTTTAAAGGACAGTATTAGCTCTCGGCACCAGAGAAATATGCACGATTAGACTCAGAATATCTCCCTTTTAATAAGTCCGTATATGACATTGTGCTTCCTTAGCATAATTATAATCTGTTAATTGCGCACCGGAAGGAGCACCTACAAACATTAATCGCCGCTAAACCCCGGAATTTTACTGTGATCCACCTCATCAATCTGATCGGGTGTTAAAAATTCACTGGCATACTCCATGTAAACTTTTTCACGTACGAAGACATCAAATATCTCAGGATCAATATGATTATCCAGCCGCATCTTACCCAGAATATCCAGGCACACGCTTAGTTTTTTACCGTCCTTATAAGGTCTGTCTCTTGCCGTCAGTGCTTCAAAAATATCCGCTATGCCCATCATTCTTGCGGGCCATGACATTTGATCGCGCGTTAATCCTTTAGGATAACCTTTACCATCCATTCGTTCATGGTGCCCACCCGCATACTCCGGCACATTTTCAAGATGTTTTGGAAACGGCAACTGATCAAGCATTTTTATGGTGACGACAATATGGTTATTAATGACCTGTCGTTCTTCGTTAGTTAAGGTGCCCTTGGCAATGGTTAAGTTCTGAATTTCATCTTCATTAAAAAAATTGCAACGCTCCTCTTCGCAATCATCAATTTTATACTTTGCTATTTCCCTTACACGCTCCTGTTTATCTTCAGCCATATATTCACCACCTACATTAGCGACTGATATAAACTCCTTATCATCATTAAGTTTTTCAATAAGCGCCTCATAGTCCCGCTCTGCATCCTTAAATGCCTGCTCATCTGCCGTCTCTCTTGCTGTCATCTGCTTTTCTAACATGCTGATTTTAGCGTCACGTTTTAACACTTCAAAACGTGCATTCACGGTATTAATTCGATCGTAAATAGTTTCTAACTTGGTTGATTTATCAATAACATACTCAGGTGTTGTTACTTTTCCACAGTCATGCAGCCAACCCGCGATCATTAATTCATAGCGGTCTTTCTCGGTCATTTTAAAATCTTTTAAAGCACCCGCATCGTCTTTATCACAGGCATCAGCAATCATCATAGTCAGCTCGGGAAGACGTTTGCAATGGCCACCTGTATAAGGTGATTTTTCATCAATTGCAGTTGCAATCAATTTTATAAATGCTTCGAACAGAGCTTTTTGTTCATCGATTAATTTTTTATTGGTCAGTGCAACTGCCGCCTGAGAAGCCAGCGACTCTGCTAACTTCTGATCTTCACTTGAAAAATCAACTACCACACCTGTATCAATAGATGTGGAATTAATAAGCTGTAATACACCTATGATATCTGCTTTGTGATTTTTCATCGGAATAGTTAACAAAGATTTTGTTCTATAACCGGTATTCTCATCAAACTTTCGTGTACCACTAAAATCAAAACCATCGGCATGATAAGCATCATGTATGTTAATGGTATTGTCATTTAACACCGCACTGGTTACGACCATTGATAAGTTATCATGGCCTTCAATATGTAGTGGTAAAGGAGGAAAATCGATTGACTGGCCAGTAGTGCCACCCATATGAATATCTAATGAATCAGTTGAAACAATTTCAAATACCAGCTCATCTTTATCATTAAGCGTATAAAGCGAACCACCATCTGCATTGGTTAATTTTTTTGCACCATCCAGTATTAACTCGAGAACTTTCTGACTGTTTTTTTCTGCTGATAAAGCAATTCCAATTTCATTTAATAATTCAATTTTGGATATCATTTTATCCATGTGTATGACTCCACATCATTCATATCGAATTTTAGAAATATACCATCCCTCGTTTTAACTCGGGATGGCAATAAAGCGATCTAATCGCTTATTAGAAATCACCCTCAGCAGCACGACTCATTATTTCATCAAGCGTGTTTTGTACAACAAGTGCTTCTTTTTTCAATGCCGGTGGGATAGGTGTTCCGCCAGAAATCATTAAATCCATATTCATGGCATACAGCCATAACTGACCCTGTTTGTCTTCTACGACCGATATACGACAGGGTAAAAACGCTGAAAAAGAATCATTATAATCAAGCATACTGGCAGCAGTCATAGCGTTGCATAATAAATAAATTTTCACATGTCGGTAAGGTTTACCTGACATCGCTTCTACCTGCTTCGAGAGAGGAAGCTCGCCCACATTTTTAATATTTAATTCATTCGCAATTGATAAAATTGACGTATCAAGATCTTCTGCCGTGATATCTTCTTCAACTTTTATTTTTATTACCATCGCATCAACAGCAGAACCCGATTCGATAAGTTTTTCCGCAAAACCGGCATAAGTGTCTACGGCTTTATCTTCGAATGTATCCAGTTTTTCCATTATGGGGAATATTTTAAGTGCCGCAACTACGACAAGTATTAAACTAGCCACACCAATGACTGCAAGTATATTTTTAATCATATTAATTATTAACCTTAAAGTTGTTAGTTTTTCTCATGTAAGGAAGTGCCTTACTTAGTAATACCACCTTTTGTTAATTTTTCAGGTGATAATATTTCTTCTAACTCGTCCCGTGATAAATCGGTCATTTGTTCTGCAACATCCAGAACCGCACGACCTTCGGCATAAGCCGTTTTTGCTATTTTTGCTCCTAACTCATAACCGATAACCGGATTGAGCGCGGTAACTATAATTGGGTTTTTACCTAATGCGGCATCGATATTCTGCTGATTTACGGTAAAACCTGTAATCGCTTTATCAGCCATTATACGGGCACCATTCGCCAGAATTTCAATACTTTGCAGTAGATTATAGGCGATAACCGGCAACATCACATTTAACTGGAAATTACCTGCCTGACCTGCAACAGTAATAGTAGCATCATTACCGATCACCTGAGCACATACCATTGCCATCGACTCGGGTATAACCGGATTGACCTTACCTGGCATAATACTACTGCCTGGCTGTAATGCAGGTAATGCAATTTCACCAATTCCAGCCAATGGGCCTGAGTTCATCCAGCGCAGATCATTCGATATTTTCATTAAACTCACAGCAATGGTCTTTAACTGGCCACTTAACTCAACCGCCGCATCCTGAGTGCTCAGCCCCTCAAACTTGTTAGGATTACTGGTGAAGGGATGCCCTGTCAGTTTACTCATCTGGCCTGCAAATTTATCTGCAAACTGCTCATGAGCATTAATGCCCGTGCCCACTGCCGTACCACCTTGCACCAACGCACTGATTCGGGGTAATGAAGACTGTAAACGTTCAATACCTAAACCCAGTTGAGCTGACCACCCTCCGAGCTCCTGGCCCATACTGACAGGCATCGCATCCATTAAATGTGTGCGCCCGGTTTTGATCACTTTAGCCAGTTCGGCTGCTCGTTTATCAACCGCATCTTTTAAATGCGTTAATGCTGGTATGAGTAACTCTGCTACCTGCAGGCTGGCACTCACATGAATAGCAGTGGGTATCACATCATTTGAACTTTGCCCCATATTCACATGATCATTTGGGTGTATTTTTAAATCAGTCGTACTCGCAAGGTGAGAAATTACCTCATTTGCATTCATATTGGTGCTGGTACCCGAGCCGGTCTGAAAAATATCAATAGGGAAATGCTCATCAACCTCTCCCCCACTCACTTTATTAGACGCTGCAATAATTGCGTCTGTCTGTGCCTGCTCCATTTCACCTAAATCACAGTTTACCTGAGCACAGGCTGCTTTTATCTGACCTAATGCACTGATAAATGCACGGGGCACAACCAGCCCACTAACCGGAAAGTTATTAATAGCTCGCTGTGTCTGGGCGCCATACAATGCATTTGCCGGTACTTCTAATTCACCCATACTGTCTTTTTCTATGCGAACTTCGCTCATTTATTTCTCCAATATATTCTTTTAAATACTCCCAACTGCCAGCTAAAGCCAACGCCTACAACGAATAATAATGTAGGCGTTAGCCATGATCATAATATGGGCTGACAATGGATTATCTATAAATAACTATTATTAGTACCTTTACAGGCCATCTCTAACTGTGAAAATGTTGTAGCACCTGTATAATTCAGTTAAATTTTTATAGGTGTAGCTTTATCTGCACATATCTTAGCCGAAAGAAGAATAAAACACATGTTACTAACAGAACTCACAGCAATATCTCCCGTTGATGGCCGTTATGGCAGCAAAACATCTGATTATCAGACCATTTTTAGTGAATATGGCCTGATTCGTCACCGCGTACAGGTAGAAGTTCGCTGGTTACAGGCACTGGCTAACGAAGTAGCTATTGCTGAAATTCCTATTTTGGGTGAGCATGCTAATAATTTACTCAATAATATAGTTGATAACTTCAGCGAAGAAGATGCCCAGCACATCAAAAATATCGAGCGCACGACTAACCATGATGTAAAAGCGGTTGAATACTTCCTTAAGGAAAAAATTACCGGTAACGCAGAACTTGAAGCTATTTCAGAATTTATTCATTTCGCCTGCACCTCGGAAGACATTAATAATCTGTCCCATGCTTTAATGTTAACTCAGGGTAGAAACCATGTGCTTTTAGAGCAAATGGATGAGGTTATTTCCACCATGAAAAATCTGGCACATGAGCTGGCTGAACAGCCTATGCTCTGCCGTACTCATGGCCAGCCTGCATCACCTTCTACTATGGGCAAGGAACTGGCGAATGTAGTTTATCGACTACAACGTCAGCGTGAACAGGTAGCGAGCATAAAAATACTGGGTAAAATCAACGGTGCTGTCGGTAACTACAATGCTCACCTGTCAGCTTATCCTGATCTGGACTGGGCTGACTTTGCACAAAGATTTATTGAATCACTGGGTATTACCTTCAACCCTTACACTATTCAAATCGAGCCCCATGATTACATGGCGGAACTGTTTGATGCCATTTCCCGTTTCAATACCATCCTGATCGATATCAGCCGTGATATCTGGGGTTATATTTCTATTGGTTATTTCAAACAGAAAACCATCGCAGGTGAAATTGGTTCTTCAACTATGCCCCATAAAGTTAACCCTATCGATTTTGAAAATGCCGAAGGTAACCTGGGTATCGCTAATGCTTTATTCAATCACCTGAGTATGAAACTACCTATTTCACGCTGGCAACGAGACTTGACTGACTCAACTGTATTACGCACATTAGGTGTTGGATTTGCTCACTCAAGTATTGCTTATCAATCTGCTTTACGCGGCATGAGCAAATTAGAGATAAACCCGGCTTCACTGGAAGCAGATCTGGACAGTAACTGGGAAGTACTAGCTGAACCGATTCAAACCGTTATGCGTAAATATGGCATTGAAGAGCCTTATGAAAAACTAAAAGAGCTTACCCGTGGAAAACGGGTTGATCAGCAAATCATGCAGGAATTTGTGCAAAATCTGGATATGCCCCAGGAAGCTAAAGACCTGTTAATGGATATGACCCCGATGAATTATATTGGTAATGCGGTGGAGCAAACAAATAAGATTTGATTTAACAATTAATTTGTAGGTGCGCCTTCAGGCGCACTGCCAATATTCAAACATTAATACCACATGTGCACCTAAAGGAGCACCTACAGAGTAGTTGCCAATATGAATGATCAACACAACCCACTTGGTAATCTCTCCCCCGAAGATTTCTTAAACGAATACTGGCAAAAGAAAACCCTGGTTATTCGTCAGGCCTTACCGAATTTTCAGTGCCCCATAACAGCAGAAGAGCTCGCTGGTCTTTCATGTGAAGAAGAAGTCAACTCACGAATAGTAATTGAGAAAGATGGAGATCACCCCTGGCAACCGATCTTTGGCCCTATGGATGATGACACCTACTCAAGCCTGCCCGAATCACACTGGACTCTGGTTTTAAATGATCTGGAAAAAGTTGTACCCGAACTAGCCTGGTTACCTGACCTGTTTCGTTTTATACCCGACTGGCGCCTAGATGATTTAATGTGTAGTTACGCAGCGGACCAGGGATCAGTAGGCCCCCACTTTGATTTATATGATGTATTTATTATTCAGGGCACAGGTAAACGTCGCTGGCAAATCAACACCGCTGAAGTTACCGAAGACAACCAGGTAAAAGATACCCCCCTACGTATACACAAAACATTTGAAGCCGAACAGGAATGGATACTTGAACCGGGTGACATGATTTACATACCGCCTAATGTTTCTCACCACGGTGTTTCTTTAGGAGAAAGCATCAGTTTTTCTGTCGGTTACCGTGCAGTAAGCCACGCTGATTTACTCAATGATTTTATCGCCCATATTACACAGGACCTGTCACCAAAACTAACTTATCAGGATGCAGACTTAGCATTACAGTCACACTCTTCAGAAATTACTGAAGATGCGATTAATCGAATTAAAAAAATATTTTCTGAATATTTAAAACCTGAACATAAAGAAATAGAGCGCTGGTTCGGGAAGTATATGAGTGACCCTAAGTCAGAACATACTAAAGCACCTGAAGAGTTGATTGAAACAATAGATAAACTTATTAACGAAATAGAAAATGGTGCTATATTAAGTCGTCATCCAGCAAGTCGTTTTGCCTTTATTATAAAAGACAAAGAATCCTGTTTATTTATAGATGGCCATGATTACGATGTGCCTAATAATTTTACGGTAAACCTCTGTGAAAATAGAAACATAGATATTGAGCTAATAGAATCGGCCAGCCCTTCAGAGAAACAGTTATTACTAGATTTATACAATGCAGGAAGCTTATACCTGGAAGAGCCTATTTAATGATCTTGTTCCCACGCTCCCGCGTGGTAACACATACCTCACCAACCGATTCATTTAAAACCAAATCCAGACTAAGTATGCACTCCTACGGAGGACCATGGGAACGAGAAAAACATTGTATGTGCACCTTCAGGTGCACATTGATAGCTAACACAAGGTACACCAATACTGCACCTTTCAACTAATTTATAAAAGCCTTTAACCATAAGGAGCACCTACAAATGAATTACAACATACAGGTTACCAGCTGGGAAAAAGATAAATCAGCCTTAAGCAAAATTCGCCAAAAGGTGTTCATTGAAGAACAAAATGTACCTGAAGAATTAGAATGGGATGACGACGATAAGAACTGCGTGCATGTGCTCGTTACTCACAACAACACTCCCATTGCGACAGGCCGTATAAAAATGGATGGCCATATCGGTCGCATAGCGGTATTAAAAAACTATAGAGACAAAGGCATTGGATCAGCTGTTTTAAAAGCACTTATCGATGTTTCTAAAACATTAAAAATAAAGTCGATTTACTTACACGCTCAAATCGGCGCTATCTCCTTCTACGAAAAACACGGTTTTAAAATAAGCTCTGAAGAATTTATGGATGCTGGCATTCCACATAAAACAATGAAGATGGATTTATAACGTGGCGGAATTTGACTTTACAAACTTTGAGCGAAAGGGAAATTACGAAAATAACATTCAGCTAAGTTCTGCTCTGGCAATATCAGAAGCTGTAATTAAAGCAACAGAAAACACCCTAAGAACTATAAAAATTTTTACACCTGATCTAGAAGCAGAAATCTATAATAACGATACGTTTAGAAAACAACTACTCTCCTTTACACAAGGTAACAGGCATGCACAAATCCAGATACTGGTTGATGATATAAGCACTGCATTACAAAGTGGCCATAAATTAATAGGATTAGCACAACAGTTATCGTCTATTGTCACAATTAAAGATACCCCTGCTGATTATCAGTGCGTAAAAATTTCTTTTATTTTATACGACCAATCAACCTTTATTTTTAAGCCCGATAACAAATCGCAAAAAGCCATTTTATCTAACTGCAAAAATAGAAATAATAAATTACATGATTTTTTTACCTTAGCCTGGGATCAAGCTGAGCAAAACAGTCACACAAGAAGGCTCAGCATATAAACTTTTTTAAAAATTTATACGAACTTTAAAACCATGAAATACGCGAGCAGCCCTGTTAATTTATTTACAAACAAAAGTTTAATAACTATTTTTTCTTGCGCCGCGCAAACCCGACTAACCCAACTAAACCTGAACCGAATAACCAAATAGCGGCAGGCACTGGAACAGCTGAAGGTGTGTAATCGGTCATAGTGACTGAAGTCATATCGAAGTTCATATTGAAGCCACTGAATGGGCCATTATCCATAGACGAACCTCCGATACCATCATCGCCAATGATTGAAGCACCATCTGTATCTAATGTAGAAGTCGCCACTGGAACAAGCCCCATGGGTAGGTCACCAATCATATTTTCTGTTGCACCCAGCGTACCAATACCTGAGACAGTATCACCTACCGTCATGCCACCTCCTAACGCACCGAATAAGCCTGATGCATCAAGCACAATTTCTAAAGCAATGTTTGTAGACTTCCAGTCAAAAAGCATGCTACCTATAACTAGTGAGCCTGGACCTCCTGCACCGTCGCCAACTGCTTGATACGCTATATCATGTATTAGCAATGGACCACTTGCGAAGAACTCAAATGGGGCAATCGTCCCTGTACCTGCTCCGGTTATTGTATCGAAACTCATCGTGCCAGAAATTTGTGTCCGTTTACCATAACTCCATGTGGTATCACCATAATATGGGTAAGAGGTATTTATAGATGGGTCACCGTTTGCGTTAACAAATGTCATTAAACCATCGAAACTGAAATCAATAATATCTGCTTGAGCAGGTGCCAAAATTGCACTCGTTAATATGCCGGCAATCGCGGTGTTTAATAATGTTTTTTTTGCGTTCATAATATTATTTTTCTTTATGTATTTTCATTTTAAATAACCGAACAACATGGCTATCGTAAGTTATTCCAAAACCGATAAAACCAAACTAAATCTTAATAATTTCTAAAAATTTTTTCTAATAAAACAAACAATCAGTGCTTATTATTTAAAGCGGTAATGAGAGGTGTTAAGTGCTTCTCATAATTTTTCCAGCGGGCGACTGATTTAGTGTGTAAAGGTTTATTAACCTGATCATAACTCGCTGTTCTTACAACCCGCTTGCTATCATGAAACTTAAGACAATTATCATCCCACTCTAACCCACAAAATTCGACCAATGATCGGCTCACTTTTTCCTGATCATTCACCAGTTCTTCATAGTTAAGTTCAAGTACTGGAATACTCAAAACCTTACGCCAATGAGACATTAACTTTCGGTAACTTTGATAATACGCACCCAGATTAGTGAGGTCATACGCATAAGAATGAACGGTTGAAAAATCTTGAAAATAAGTCGACAAGCAAGTATCTAGTGGGTCACGTATACAATGGATGACGCGTGCGCCGGGAAACAAACTTTCAATCAGACCCAAATACATAAAGTTACCAGGCAACTTATCAACCACTCGTTTGGCATCTAGGGATAAATGTGTAAGGTGATCTAAAAATGTTTTTGATAATTCATCTGTGTGCTTTTGAGTAAGTTGAGATAAACATTCGGGATACTCATCATTTGTTTCAAGGATACTGGGCAGCTCTTTACTCATCTGATAAATATTACCCAACTCACCAGCACCAAAAACATCCCCATGACTGGATAAAATTTGTTCTACCAAACTGGTACCTGAACGTACCATGCCTAGTACAAAGATTGGCCGCTCTGAATATATATTAGAGCGTGGTTGATTTTCCATAAACGCTTGACTGTGCACCGAGATAAGTCGATCTATTTCACGTGTGTGAGCTTCTGCATCAAAGCTCACTGGCTTTAGGTCATTACCCTGCTGGTAGTACAAAAAAGCATTATCATAGTCTTCGATATTGTCGTACAACAAGCCTAAATTAAAATTAAGGTTAATTTTATTTAGCACGCTTAATGTAGTGTCAGATAATAAAATTTTCTTCATTAATGCAATGGCTTGTTGCTGACAACCAAGATCTTTACTAATCATGGCAAATGCCAATGCGACATTTACCTGTTGAATGCCCTGTTCTAATAGTGGCGATAAAAGATCATAAGCTTTTTTGGGATTACCTAAATGTTTGGCTATATTTGCAGCTAATGCAATCGCATTTATATGACCTGAATCCAATTGCAAAGCACGATCACTGTAATGGTTTGCATCCTGCACCTTGCCTTGATTTAATAATATTGAAGCTAGTAAAAGATGTGTATCTAGCATATTTTCATCTAGCCGAATCGCTTCAAGACAACACTGTTCAGCTTTAGCAAATGCACCCTGTTGTGCCTGAAGCTGTGCAAGCATAACCCAACCAATGGGTAACTGAGGTTGTTGTTGCGTTATTTTCTGAAAGCTCTCTGCAGCTTGTTGTAATTTTCCTTGTTGAAGCAAAGCATTAGCAAACTTCATCTGTAACTCATTTAAAAGTTTTTTTGCTTCATTAAACTCTGGGTCTAATTCTACTGCTCGCTCTAAATTTTTAACGGCATTTTCTAGCTGGCCCTTGGCTTGTAATACATGTCCTATGTAAAAAAAGACATCAGCATACTCTGGATCAAGCGCTAACGCTTTTTGCAAAAAAAATTCGGCCCCAGATAAATCACCTGAATCTGCTTTAATGACTCCTAACATCATTGTTGCCTCAGGGTTATTAAGATCTAATGAACAAATTTTTTCATACAGTACTTTAGCACCTTGTAGGTCGCCGCCATTAAATAATGCAAATGCCTGGTCACCCAAAGCAGAGACAGTTTGTTCGGACATTATTTATTTCCACTAATTTTATGTAACAATTAATAATTTTATTTTGTATTTATTTCAGATAACAAGTCATTCATGACATCTTACTTAAGTAGCAAAGCGTTTCACCTACTAAGTCTTTATTTTTTGAAGTCAACTCAATGAGTTGACTTCAAAAAAATAAAACCTATGCTTTCTTGCGTTTGGCAAAGGTAAATAAACCAATCAAACCTGAACCAAATAACCAAACAGCAGCAGGCACAGGAACAGAACTGACTTGCATTGTCATTTCTACCGTCAAACCTTGATACGGACCAGATACCTGAAGTGAATTCCATGCCAATTCATAACTCCATTCATCAAGTGTTGTTACCGCAGCAATACCACCTATATTATATTCGCCTACATAACTTATGCTTGGATCAGAGTTCCAATTTGCAAACATAGAACTCATATCCGCTGTCATTGTATTCAAATCAATATATGGTGCATTCAACCCTGTCAGCCTGTCGATTTCACCATCTTTTCCAGATGGCGCAAAAAACGCAACAAGATCTTCATTTAAGTATTGAAAAGTCTCAACGCCTGCATAAGTTGCTGAACTATCAGTACTAAAAGCACTTGCACTACCATCGAAAACACCATCAGAAAATGAACCATTACCATTAAATAAAATCGGAGCCCCATTGGGACTTGAGCCTGACCCATCTATTACATGAAAAGTACCACCGAGAACATTCCATGTAGCAGCATATGTTATTGAAGAAAAAGCAGAAATCACGCATATTAAAATTATTTTAAACATTTTATTTTCCTTATTAAGTTTTATATTTCAATAATACAGACCTTTATAAGATAATAACTTTATATTGAACTGGCAGCCTGCATTCATTTTTTATCCTCCATAAACACAAAAAGAATACGCCTTTGATAAAACCAAAAACTATAGCAAGGACTGAAGCCATAGGATTTGTAAACACTAAAAAACTAGATCGTATGCAATGTGTGGCACACACCATTTATTTAAATTAATATTTAATAAAATTATGCACAACTAAACATCATACCCAAATGATTTTATATATGGTTCCAAAACACTTTCAACTTGTTTTATTTCTTCTGCATAGTTTTTCCAGCGCTGAACAGCACGAGAGTATATAGGTGATTTAACATCTGCAAAACTTGGTGTTGCTACATGTTTAGTGGCAACTTCTTTATAGTATTCCAGCATTTCAGATGACCACTCTTCACCAAGAAAGCTAACCATATTTTTAGTTATAGATTCCGAATCTTCAACTAGATCTTCATATTTATACTCAAATATTTCTATATTCAATACTTCTTTATATTGCAACCATAACTCCATTGTTTTTGCATAAAAATTTGCCGTGTCTTTCAAGGTTAAAAACTGAATCATTGCAGGATTCAATTGAAAGGCTTGCATAAAACAACTTAAACAAACATCTCGTGGATCTCGATATGCCATTATGATTTTTGCATCTGGAAATAATTGATTAATAAAACCCAGATCCACTATATTCAAGGGTAATTTATCAATAAACAAATGATCTCCACCCTCAAATCCACAAGCTGTTTTTAATTTATTGAAATACTCATTTCGAAGCTCAAAGATTTTATTTTCCGTATCATAATCCTGCATAAACTCAGGATAGGCTCTCGAACTTCCAATATTAGATTTTGCAAAATCAATCAAATAATTTAAACCAAATTCTTCACCAGAAGTTTCAATATTTGAATTTGATGACAATATCTGCTCAACTAAAGTTGTTCCCGAACGCGGGAATCCAACAAAAAACACCGGGTGTTTTCGACCTGTATATATATCATTAGATGAACCAATACTAACTGATGGAAACGCTGCTACGTTTTCAGGGGAATACCACATTTTATTATTATGAACTTTATTTAAATAATAAGACTTATCATAAGGTGCTTGTTTTGCTATTTGCTTTGATGCCTCATTACTCGCTAAAAACGCTCTATAAGCTTGATTATAATCACCTTTTAAATCCAGATTCAACCCAAGCTCCGATTGAATATTAATCATGACTGAAGGATGAATATTGGGGGAATTTAGAATTTTATTTAATCTTCCAATAGCTTTATCGTACTCTTTGTTTTTTCTATCAACTCTAGCTAGAACCAAGTTACCTGGCACATTATTAGGATTAAGTGAAAACGCTTTACTTGCTGCTTCATTCGCCTGCTCACTCTTACGCAAACGTTCATACAACAAAGCAACATTGCCATATACAAATTCATTAGCCACATTCATATCAATTATTTTTTCAAAATAATTGATAGCCTGAGCATCTTTACCCGTTGAGGCATAGATAGTTGCCAACCCATTATATGCCTCAACTAATGTATCATCTAATGAAAGCGCCTTTTCTAAATACGTTTCAGCTTTATCTATTTTATTAGTTCCAAGATAAACCTGACCCAAAGCCACACATGCCTGAGGGGTAACGCTTAATTCTAATGAATGTAATAGATCCGCCTCTGCTGCATCAAACTGTTGATACCTTGCTTTGACCAAACCAAATAAGTACCAGCATTGCGGATCATTAGGTGTTGTTTTTGTTAATTGATTTAGTAACGTCTTTGCTTCTTCATTTCTTCCTGTATTAAGCAAATTAAAGGCTTCTTGTATCATAATTTTTTATAAGTTCTTTGTTATAAGTAATATTTGTTTATTAATTCAAAGTCACTGAATAATCGGTCGCTACAGCTCCAGAAACTGGATCACCATTTACATCAAAAAAGTTTAAGCTTGTAATTACGGGTTGCGATGTAAAACTAATTTTAGGTGCTAATACAATAGAAAACCTTGATTCAATTGTCTGTAAGAATCCATTAGGACTCATCAACATAATAACTAACTCATTGTTATCAACACCCCATACTACATTTCGATTCGATACGGTACTGGGCGTCATATCATCCACAACAACCCGCACATTTTCCTCACTTAATGGTACTGCTGCCGTTGTTGGCAAAGTCAATCTAAGCTCTATAGCTCCATAATATGTATTATCTGAGGGAGGTGTAACCTGAGCATGCGGTAAAGGCTCAAGTAACGCCAAATCGCCATTTCGAGAAGAACCTATACCAAATTCATGAGTAAATATGGTTGGTGCCCCTAATCCACTTACTATTTCTAGTGAAATTGGCACATCGTTAATATGACTGGTAATAGTAGGGAATTTCGCAATCGAATTAAATTGAATACTACCCATTCCAACAGGTAGATCTTCAGGTAAATCAAGAACGACTACAGTTTGCCAAGCCTCATGGTCTGAACTATCGATAACCGGCAAAGTTTCAGAATTCGTTAAATATAATCGACTTCTTTTGTCTGGATATAAATTAAAAACAGAACGAATAGTTAATGGTTGTTCAGTGCCCACATTTGGTACATAAACAGCTGTAGTATTCGCTGCTGATTTAGTCATACCATCTGCCGAACCAACTGCAAGCGTAATAGTGTCACCTGCTCGCGCCACTCCCGGAAAAGTTTGTAAATTGGTACAACCTTGAAGCATAAAAAACATCACGATAACTATTACATATATATTTTTATCTGATTGCTTACTAAAATTCATATGTTTTCCTTATTTATCAAGCAACTTTAATTACTGTGTTAATGATTGTTTTTGTAACAAGAACAAGTCACTTGCATCTATTAGCCCATCGGCAGAACAAGGCGGATAAATATCAGCTTGATGAGATTGTGAAACACTAGGTGTACTGATGTTTAAAATAAATTTTTGCATTAATAATAAATCAGGAGCATTAAGCTCTCCATCAACATTAATATCTCCAACCTGAAAAGTACCACTAACATTTATTAACGCATCTGTTGATGTACCAAATGGAGTAATCACTTTAATATTCGCTGTTATCGCATCAAGTGGCACAATAAATTCAAACGAGCCAGGTGTTATTGAGCTTAACTCTATAGATTGACAGCCCAACATAACTGTTGTTTCTGTATTTGTAGAAACATTACCACACTGCTCTATGCAAAAATTGGCACCTGTTATGATTACGGTTTCACCCTGATTAACAACACCACCTACATCACTAATTTGTGCAGCGGGTTCTATAACCAAAAGATTTGTCCCTAGAGCAACTTCATTTCCATCAAGTACCCCATCACCATCGGTGTCATTATTATTTGCATCGGCATCCAACCCTGATGGAAAAGGGTTATAACTTAAGCAGTCCCCATCAAAACAAACTTCTTCATAATCAGTTAAGCCATCATTGTCAGTATCAGAAACAAATACATTTAAACCCCATGCAATTTCATCTGTATCAGAAATCCCATCATTATCATCATCTGAATCACATACATCACCTTGTGAATCCAGATCATTATTTTCCTGGTTTAAATTTTCATCATTAGGACAATTATCAACTTCATTAAGTACAGTATCTAAATCTAAATCCATACTGGTTAATGCAGCTACAGTATTAATTAATCCATAACCAGATGTGAAATCAAATCCGTTACTACCCATATCAATTGCAGTAGTATCCATTATTGTATAAATTTCATCAGGGGTTAACTGATAACTAAATGATTTTATTAATGCTGCAACACCAGCCGCATGCGGTACAGCTGCTGATGTCCCAAAAAAATTGGGGAAGCCGTTGCCATCATAGTCTGAACCGAAAAAGGTATTATCCACACCATTAGGCGCGACTATATCTGGCTTAAGTCGAAGCTCATTTATTGAATTACCTGCAAGATCAAATAAAACTGAAAGACCACCACGAGACGAAAAGCCTTCTACTAAAGGTGGCGTTACACCATATGCCGGTGTTTTTGAATATCTTGCAGCACCCACCGAGTGACTACCATTAGCGTTGGAATGGCCATAACTACTTGCACTACTTGTTGCATACTCATTGATTGTCATACCACCAAAGTACACAAATTTAATCAGCCCTGGATCAGGGCCTGATACTTTATCAATGGCAATTTGATAAATAACCGCGTCACTTGAAGTATTTGTATAAGCAAACACTTCAACCGCATCACCACCCGTATTTCTATCTATACTGCCGCCAAGGACCTGCCCTGATGCAGAATATAAAATCATATCCATGTCAGTGTCAGCACCTGGTGCTCCGCTTATAGAAAAGAACGGATCATCCCATTGCAATACAAAAACAATCTGAGTATTGGCCGGAATTGTTACTTGCATTAACGAGTCGGTCGATGTCCCAGAATCAAAATCATGCCGTTTACTTCTCGATGAATAACCCCTTACACCTGAATTTCGGTAAATTGATTCATATGATCGCCTATAATTATTTCCAGCCGCAGAAAAATAAGAAACACCTCTAGACTTCACTGTATCAATTGCCTGGGCGATAACTCCATCTTGAAACATTGGTTCCGCAAAATAAATTATGTCATCATTGATAATGTCAGCATTTGCATTTTGCTCCAGATCCAATATTCCATTAGCAACAGACGCCATACCACCGGTTGCTGAATAAAAGGTTTGAGAAGCAGCTGGTGAAATATCGTGGATGATTTGCATCATTGCACGCCCTTCATCTGTGACCGATGAGCATGACGCGTCCTCTAATAAAATATTAATATTTTGAGGTAAGTCACCAGAGCTAACATCAGCGGCTGCGCCACCTAAACAATTAAAACTGTCTGATATCGTGCCTATGGTTACACCATTACCATTAACAGAAAACATAGATCTTGCTACATCTGAATATTCTGCAATATCTCCCTGCGAATCCACACTGCCTGACATTGTTCGTGAATAAGCAGCCTTTACAGACCTTAAGTTTGTAAAGCCCGAAATAGGTTCGAGTGAATCAATAGGAATAGAGCCAGATATTATTCGCCCATAAACAGAAATATTTTCCATCCCGCGTTTCTTTAATTGTTTAACTAACTTATCTGTATCAGCTGATGCAACAATATCGACAACAATCTTTTCATTATGAATTTTTGCAAGCTCGACACTAGGCTTAAAGTGTTTTTTTAACTTTTTAAAACCACCTCTATTACTATAATCCTTATATTCAGACACTATTAAAGACAGGTCATAACCTGCCTTTCTCATAACACCGTCTTTACCTGACCTATCACTACCATGAAATGCTTCTAACGCTCTAAGTGTAATAGAGTCGGTATCTGTAGCAGAGTGCAACTTACCTGCTATGGTGACTCCTGAGGTGAGTAACACCAGAATCAGCACTATGATAGCTTGTAATACTTTTTCCATATATTTAACGCGTCATCATTTTAGATACAATTTAAATGCACGATCCACGCCATTTAGAATTAACATCATATAAACAATAGGTTATGGAATTTATAAATTAGGAAATTGAAATTTATGTCAACTTATCCGACATTTCAGAAACCTATGCGTATCTGCACCTAATCTGAAATTAAATTTGAATAATGACTTTATGATTTAGAAATAAATCATATAAAAGAAATGAACGCCATCCTTGGCATAGACACTTAAAAAATTAGAACTTAATCCTTAAGGTTGCACCTAGAGAATTTTGAACCATAGAAATTGCTGCGTTTGTTCCTTCAACAACAGATCCACCAGGCCCAAAGGCAGTTGGACCTGTAATTACATTTTCAAATGCATGCATGTAATTAACAGCTAGTTCATAGTCTTTATTAAACATATAACTAGCACCTATAGTTATATGTGATTCAGGTGTTGCAGGTGCCAACATATTAAATAGAACCTCTTCACTCTGGATAGGAGATTCACCATAGTTTAGACCCGCGCGTAAATTGATTTTTTCACTATAACTCCAATCAACACCCAACTTATATATGGTCTGATCTACCCAACCAAAACCCATGCCATTATCGCCACCTAGCTTACATGAATCATCATCTAGACCTGGACACAATGGATTAAAATCACCAGGATCTGCTGCATTAGGACCAGGATTACCCACAGATTTAACATCACTGTAATTTATTCGCTGGATATCAAGTGCTACGACCAAATCTGGTATCACCTTATAAGCAAGACCAATTGTATAGTTTTCAGGAATGTCAAAATCACCCTGTTCAGCAAAAAGATTGTTATAATCTTCAAATTTTGTCATATATGTACGAGAAGAATAATTAACACCAACACTTAAGTCGTCATTAAGAAACTTACCAAAGTAACCCAAACGAATACCGGCACCGTAAGAATTATCCCAACCCGAATCAATAGCAGTAGAATTAGGCGTAAAACCTAAATCACCAAAAGACTCTAAACCTTCAGCTCTAAAAAACTGCCAACCAATGGCTAGAGATGCACCAACAGAGTGTTGATTATTTAGTTTATAAGCAATACTTGGAAGAATCTGCATTTGAACTAACTCAACACCCGCTTCTCCTCCTGGTACAGTAGTTAACGCAGGGTTAAAAACAGTTGGAGGACATGAACCGGGGGTTACACTATTCGTTCTTTGGCAACTACTACTGGTATCAGACTGATTATATTCAGTTTTTAAACCTGCTCCAATAAAAGCAAAACCTAAAGTAATATTATCATCATATTTATATGTCCCGCCCATTGAAGGTATCATAAATAAATCATGATTTGACGGCTCATCTGTAAACCCTAATACACCACTGTCATGATAAATAGATCTGGGCGGGTGAAATATTTCAGCACCTAGATCAAATTCATTTTCAGAGTCAACCATAGTGGCAGGGTTAAATGCAGCTGCCATACCCTCCATATTATAAGCAACACCAGTACCACCCATGGCACGTGATTTAGCGCCAAAGCCAATTAAAAAATAACCATTTGTTGCAGTTGCGATTGTTGGTGCCATTAAACCAACTGTTGTAGCAATGCATAAAGCACGCTTCAAATATGTTTTCATTTAAAATCCCCTAGATAAAAAGCATTATTCTTCTATCTGTATATAATTTTTTATAAAAATGGCAATGGTTAATTAAAACCATTACCTAATAGGTCGATTACTTCAGTTTGCGTCTCACACCTGTAAGTAACAATACAATCGCAGGAACAATGACGGCTAACCAGCCAATTGAACCAACACCTGGTTTAGACGTGAAATCAGCACCTACATCAACTTCGCCTGTATACGGCAATCTTTCAATTGAATCGCCAGGGCCCGCATTAAAGTTTGCATAGAAGCCGATAAAAGGTCCATCGACCATTGGCGAGCCAACGAAACCATCTGCATTGTGATCAATCGAAACTAATTTCCAGGTAGTCGCTGGATCGGGTGCTTCACCCGATACACCATCAAACAGATTATTCACTGGTGAGGCACTACCATCTGGGTCATTCCATACTGCATTCTGTTCCCAAACATTTACAACATCGATATTTAAAGTACCATTCCAGTCAAACAGGATATGTGCACCTAGCTGATCTGTGCCCACTTCCATCGTTATGAAACGCTCAGTTTGTGTACCCTCTAATGGATTATTACAAGCTGTTACACCGCCCCTTAATTGAGCAACCGTACATGTAGTATCAAAACTGTATGAACCTGGGCCAAACACTCGAATTTCATGCGCCGTCCAAAGGAAACCAAAGAATGGCTGAGGCAATGCCGATGAAATCTGCATATTGAAATTAGTATCAGATTCAGATGTATTCTTCGACTCATCCCAATCAAACGCTACGTCATTTGTGCCACCAAAGGTAGTACCTGCAGGATTAAGCATGGTGAAGTTACTGCCCTGCGCATAAATACCTACCTGAATCGTTCTCGTTACAGTAGTTGCAACATTACCAATACTATCAGTTGCGTCATAAGTAACGGTATATGTACCCGCCGTAGACGTATCTACAGTTCCTGTAATTTCGTAGTCAATACCCGATGCAGTACCACTAACAACGGCATCAGCCACATCCCCATCCTGAACATCATGAATATCCATACCAGGTTCGGTATAGGTATCATCAATACCCAGAACAATACCACCACCATTTAAGGTAATTACAGGCTCAGAGCGTGAAACAGTTACCGTAGAAGTTTCACTGGCTGTATTAGGTGTGTTTGCAGTATCTGCCGCATTATAAATTAATGTACTTAGCTGAGTATCCTGCCCATCAGGCACGGTACAGTTAACTATATTTACTGTGCTAATTGGTGAGATAGTTGCATTACAATCACCATTGGCATCAACAACCGTAGCCGTTGGTAAACTGGCAGCAAATGCGGCACATGCGGTTGACTCTATATTAACCGTCGTACCACCAGCCACTGTAATGACAGGTGCCAGAGTATCAACAAAATTAACCGTACGCGTTTGAGTAGCCGCGACTAAGGGTGTAGAACCTGGGTTACCAGTACCTGAATCGGTAAAATCGTAATCAATAGTTGCACCGGATGCCAATTCATTAGAGCTATTACCAATAATAGAATTATTATCTGTTTTAACAATACTTCCTACGGGTATCGCTCCATCTTGCAAATCAGTTGCAGATAAACCTGTATTATCTGCAACATTAGAGTAAACAGTACAAGCTTCATGAGTGACTGGACTCGTTACCGCTATTACTGGTCTGTCCACATCACTTACCGTCACTGTCAAAGTTTGTGTAGATGAAGTATTGCTTGCAGGTACTGATGGAGAACCAGAGTTATTTGGATCATCAGTGATCGCTGCACGTGCTACCCCATTATCAGTACAACTATAAGTAACCAGATAGTTACCTTCCGTATTGACATCAACTGTAGCACCGGCAACTGTAAAGCCAATATCTGAATTAACACCAACTGCATTAGTAATATCATCATTACCATCCGCATTATCTGCGCAGGTTACACTTACACCTGGACTATTTGGATCAAATCCCCCCCCAAATGCTACCGCTACCGTTGAGCTACCTAACGTCAAAACAGGCGCAGTCGTATCGTTATATGCAGCCAAAGTTAATCTCTGAATATCGAAGTTGGCACCGAAACCAACAAAGGGACCCGCAACCATGGGTGAGCCACCGATACCCGTATTAACAGGTGCACCAAGACCCGTTATTTGTGCCGTATCGATTATTAATGGGAGGGTACCACTAGGATTTAATCCTAAAGCACATGCGACATCATCAGCATTTCCACCAATGCCATCAGCATCACCACATAAATCAGTTGTATCTATAGAAGTGGTTGCTACAGGCGATGCACCCAAAGGAAAAGTCTGCTTAAGAAAGTCTGAGCCCGGTGTTGCGCCAACAGCGGATATAACATCATTAACCGCAATACCTGATAAATTATTTAAAATACCCTGCAGATCCCACACAAGTGAAACAGGTATATCATTATTAGCATTCCAGTCGAATAACATTTGAGCCATCCAGAGGTTACCCGATGCATCATTCGCATTATCAATATCTTCAAATGTCACATCATGGGCAATTGCCAGTCCACTTGCAAAAAACTCAAATGGGTCAATCGTTGCAACACCCTTACCTGTGCCTACATCCATTGTAAGCGAGCCACCTATTTGTGTACGTACTCCATATCCCCAGTCAGTATCAGCATAATAGGGATAACTGGTATTTTGTGTTGGTGCTCCTGACGCATTTACAATCGTAAAAACACCATCGCCAGGGCCTGTACATGTATCATTGGTACCAGTTACAACGCAACCAGCATTAGCAAACGTAAATTCATATATATCTGCTTGTGCTTCAACTACAACACCTAAACTCAATACACTTGCAATTGAGCTGGATAGTATTGTTTTTTTGAGGAAATTACCTCTGAATTTATTCATAATTATGTGACCCTATAACAAATTAATTATTGCTCAAACTTTGTATTACAGTAAGAAAACTTTAAAAACATATTAATAATAAAATATTTATATCTACCACGCTTAAGTACAATTTAAGCCCTTTAAAACACTGCGACAAACACGGCAAGATTAACATGAATACAATAACTTGTAAAACTCATTACAGCCTGATTTATAAGGGTTTTTTAGTTTATTTACTGATATAAAAAATATTTTTTTTCAGCGCCCCAACCAACTAAAAGCTAATTATTATTATTTAATACAATTTAATACATTTGATTGCATGTGATAACTACTTGTCAATACTTTTTCATCAAAAAAATGCAAAATAAAGCTTTTATTTGAAATAGGTGATTTTTTATACATTTACAATTAAAGCATTACCCGTCTTTCTGAATTAGTCACATCATGATACTGAGAAATAAAACCACAAACACCTACAACCAAGAAAACAGAAGCCAGGGCGAAAAATATGCTTCACATTTAACAGCAATCTTCTACCTTTATTAATTGCTACCTTAAATACAAAACTTCACCAGTTTTTATACAACAGCGTATTACCACTATACGCACCCAATAAAACATAAAATTTAAGCAAAAAAAAACGAGACCCTAAGGTCTCGTTTTTTTACAATGCGTTAATTCCTAAGAATTAAGACTGCTTACGACGA